>JAUVHP010000081.1 GCA_030593225.1 archaeon | reverse complement strand
TTTTCCCTCTTCTGCGAGAAAATTGGCAAAACTTTGAAAATTAAAATCCTTCAAACTTTTATTTTTTCCATAGAGTTTCCTCAACCCAAAATAAAAATTATTCCCATCAATAAAAACAGATACTCTTTTCATTTAAAAAAAGCCCATCCCTCGCCGAAGCAAGGACAGGCGTATATGAGCATAATAAATAGCTATGATATAAATAGCTTTTGGTTGGTAAAATTAGCATTTTCAATTAAAAAAACATTAAAACTCATTTTTCTATAATTTTTTGTTTTGGATTTTTACAATAAAAATCTTCACACTCGTCTTCTTGATATTACACTCGCCCTTCGGGGTTCTTTTTGAAAAATCTTAAATAGTTTGCTTTCAAAAAGAACTTATTTCAGATTTTCAAGATGAAAATATTTATACTCCTTACAATGAAGTGTCGCCCTTCGGGGTTCTTTTTGAAAAATCTTAAATAGTTTGCTTTCAAAAAGAACTTATTGCAGATTTTTTTCAAAAATCTTTATACTCGTCTTCTTGATATTACACTCGCCCTTCGGGGTTCTTTTTGAAAAATCTTAAATAGTTTGTTTTCAAAAAAAACTTATGAAATTAGAAACACAAGTTAAGAATACTTTGAAAAAAATTAAATTATCTAAGAAAGATAAAATTCTTGTAGCTTTGTCTGGGGGGAAAGATTCAACGGTTACTGCGTATCTTTTGAAAAAATTTGGTTATAATATTTCTGGAATTCATATTGATTTAAAAATGGGAAAATATAGCAAGGATTGTTTTAATGCTGTAAAAAAACTTTGTGAGGATTTGGAAATAAAACTTTATATTTATGATGTGAAAAAAGAAATGGGGAGTTCAATGTGTTATTTGCGTTCGGCAATTCAGTCAAAACATAAAGGAACAATAAAAAATTGTGCTATTTGTGGAGTTATTAAAAAATGGATTTTGAATAAAGAGGCGCGGAAGTTGAAGTTTGATAAAATTGCAACAGGACATAATTTAGATGATGAAGCGCAGACGATTTTGATTAATGTTTTCAAGGGGAGTTTGCAATTAAGTGCGACTTCTGGACCTATTACAAAAAATACTAAAGACAAAAAATTTATTTCTAGAATTAAACCTTTGTTTTATATTTTAGAAGATGATATTAGGACATATGTTAAAAAGAAAAAACTTCCTATGCACGATGAAAAGTGTCCGTGTGCGATTGATTCTTATAGGATTCAAGTTAGAAACTTTTTAGAAAAACTTCCTGGAAAAGATAAAAAAAATATTATGAAAAATTTTGAAAAGATTTCTCATAGAATAAAAAGAAAAAATCTTAAAATTAATTATTGTGAAATTTGTGGGGAGCCAGCAAGGGGAAAGATTTGTAGGAAATGTTCATTGGTTAATCTCTAACATATTTCCCCAAACTTGGGTAATCATTAATTCCTTTTTGTCTTTCTCTAACAACTCCTCCAAAATGTGGACACATTGATTTAAATTCACACCAACCGCAAAGAACTGATTTTTGTGCAGGAAACTTTTGTGTTGATTCAATTTCGTCTATTAAATTTATTATTTCTTTTTTTAATTGTTCTAATTGTTCAGTTGTTCTTCGTGAGCAGATTTTTATATTATGTGCAAGGTAATGCCAAGTCAGCAAAACATTATAATGTTCGCCAAAAATATTTTTTATTGCAATTGAATAAAGTGCAAGTTGCCTATCTGTTGCTACTTTTTCTTCTGTTGGAAGTGTGTTTGCTGTTTTGTAATCGTGAACTTCATATTCTTTTGTTTCTGGATTGTAAACTAATCTATCAATAAAACCTTGAAGTTTATATTTTCCTGTTCCATCTAAATCAAGAATTATCCTTTTTTCCAATTCAATTGTTCCGTCGTTAAATGGTTTATACTTCATATAATAATCAATTAAAAATTTAACACCTTTGTTAAAATAATCTTTTATTGTCATATTTTTTTTAACTATTATTGTTCCTGATTTGTAAATCTGCTCCCAGTTTTCAGAATAGTATTTTATTATTTGGTCTATTGATGGGAGATTTCCTTTTTGCACTTCAATATAAAGCCACTCTAATGTATTATGAACAACACTTCCAAGATGTGCTTCAATGCTTGTTTCTATCTCTGGTTTTATTTTATCTATATATCTAAGTTTGAATTTAAACGGACACTGTTCAAATGTACTAAGACGAGAATGCGAATAAATCATCACCATTAAAATTTTAGAAAAAGAGGAGTTATAAAGTTTGTTGTGAAATTATTCTGCTATTTCTCCCCAACCGATTAATCTCCAGTGACCATTAATATTTCGTGCAATTCCAGTATTGCTTTCTTTAAGTGCTACCACAGGAATATTTAATGATATTTCAATTTCTTTATCAGTTATTTTTTCTACAGTTCCCACAGTAATTGTTGTGTCAACACTTAACATTAACATTTCTTTTGTTTTAATAGATTCAATTTTTTGTGTTTCTGAAGTTCCAATTAATTCTTTAAATAATTCGTATTTTAATTTTATTTTATAAACTATTTCAGGAAGTGTTCCAACGGTGGAAACAAGACAACCAGTTAAAGAATCTGTTTTTGTTATAAATGGGTCAAGTGTTGTTTCAATAGAAATGCTTGCTCCTGGAAGGATTTCGTCTATTTTTTTATTTCCTTTGTGAAGTGAAAGAATTTTAGTTGTTATTGTTTCATAATTTTGCTGTCCTGCTTTTTTTGAACTTAATCCTGGTTTAATTTCAATTTCGTCTCCAATTTTTAATTTTCCTTTTTTTAATATTCCTCCAAGAACTCCCCCATTAAGATTATTTATTTTTGTTCCTGGTTTATTAATATCAAAACTTCTTGCAACTAAAAAAATTGGTTCTGTATCTATTTCTCTTTTTGGAATTTCAATTTTGCAAAGTTCTTCTAAAATTTTATCTATGTTTACTCCTTGCTGTGCAGAGATTGGAATTATTGGGGAATTTTCTGCAATAGTTCCTTTTACAAATTCTTTGATTATTTTGTAATTTTTCAGTGCTTGTTCTTTTGAAACTAAGTCTATTTTGTTTTGAACAATAATTATGTTTTTAATTTTTTTTGCTTGAAGTGCCATAAAATGTTCTTTTGTTTGTGGTTTTATTCCTTCATTTGCAGCAATAACTAAAATTGCAGCGTCTATAATTGCTGCTCCAGAAAGCATTGTTGCCATAAGCATTTCGTGTCCTGGTGCGTCGATAAAACTAATGTATCTTTGGATTTCTCCCTTTTCTGTATTGAATTTTTCTTTATCTTTGAAAATAATTATATCTGCATAACCTAGCTTAATTGTAATTCCTCGTTTTAATTCTTCAGAATGAGTGTCTGTGAATTTTCCAGTTAAACGGCTAAGTAAAGTTGTTTTTCCATGGTCAATATGACCTACAACACCGATGTTTAATTCTGGTATATTTTTCATAAAAAAAAGAGATTTGTTTAGTTAAAAAAGGTTTTGGGTTAGAATTATTCTGCTTTTGACTCTTTTGAATTTTGTTCAGAATTTTTTTTGATTTGTGTTTCTGGATTTTCTTCAAACATTTCTTTTATATCATCTATATTTCTTTTTTTTCTCAAAAAAAATCTTTTAAAAGATTTTTTTTGGTCTTTGGATTTTATCTCTTTTTTTACAATATTCTCAATTATATTTTTAGGTTCTTCTTTAACTTTAAGTTTTATTTTTTCTTGAGGAATAATATTTGGAAG
>JAUVHP010000065.1 GCA_030593225.1 archaeon | reverse complement strand
CTTTTTTTACCATTTTTCTCTATTTTTTCATCTAATATATCACTTTTTTGTTTTATCGTGTTTATTTGCCCTCTTATTGTTGATCTCTCTTTCCCAAGCATAGCAGCTAAATCATCATAACTAAGTTTCATATCTGTATTTAACAACACCCAAATAATTGCTCTTTCAGTTATTGAAAATTGGTCTAAATTTGGTGTTTGGACAGCTGTTTGGACAGCTGTTTGGACAGAACAAACAGCTGTTTGTTCTTTAAACACCCTGTTTGGTGTTTGGACAGCTGTTTGAATTTTAGGGTTTGAACCCATCTCATTCATAAGTGAAAATAAATTTTTAAGTTCATCCATATCCTCTTTCATCGTCGATAAAATATCTTTTAAATCTTTTATCTCTTTCTTATGAACTTTTTTCTCAGAATCAAGGTGTTTAATCCATTCTCCAACAGAGGATAAATCTTTTTTTACATTTTCAAAACCCTTCCTTGTTTCCTCTTTTACTACCTCTACTTCTTTTTTTCTAAAAAATAAATTAAACATTATATTAATTAAAAAAATAATACTTAAAAACCTTTTGTTTTCGTCGCTGATTTTTAGATTTTTAAACCAAAAAATTTCCCTATTTTTTACCACACAAACAGCTGTTTGTTTCAAAAAAACACAAACAAACAGCTGTCCAAACACCCACCAACACTAACAAACAGCTGTTTGTTTTTTAATATTTAATTTAATCTAAAATTATTTTTCCGTCTATAAAATACACAAACAGCTGTCCAAACACCCTTAAATGTAAAATTAATTTTAACAAACAACCGCAAAATTAAAGAAAATAAATAATTTTTAAATTAACTTACTTAACCTAAGTACACAACATTTCTCTAAATTATAATCTAATAAAAAATTATTGGAAAAATAAAAAATATACTCTGCTGTAAAATAAATTATTTTTTCAATCAGCCAGACATATTATCATTTAATAAATCACTTTTCTGAGCTATAGATAATAAGATTTGATATTGTTCTGGAGTTCTTCCTCTTTCTGCAACCTCTTCTTTGTAGACCATTCTCCCCAAATTCTACCAACTGAATAATATTTTGCGAGAACTCTACCATTTTTAAAAATTAGAGCTTCTTGATTAGCATGAATAATTCTTATAGCAGGATCTTTTTCTGGATATGAATCATTATATTCAACAGCCAAAAATAATGCTTCTTTTGTTGTTTTGTCTGAAGAATATCTTGAAAAAAGATATAGTCCAAGAACCTCTTAATCATCAAAATCAAGAAAACATTTTTTTGGAATTAGGTTTCCAATAATCTTGAATTCTAATCCAGAGGATTGATTTGTTATTTCTTTTATCATTTTTGTACCACAATTGGTAGAATTAAAAAATTAATTGGTCTGAAAAATCTAAATCTATATAATTAACTTACTTAACCTAAGTGTACAAAATTATTATATTTTTTAATATAAATCAAAATATTATGAAAAATTCAGAAAAAAGCAGTGATATTTACTATTTATACGCAATATTTATATAGTTTTTCCAATAAGGTTATAATATTATAACAATAAGGGAACCCTTATGGGAATGAAATACCCTAAGTTCACATAATAAAAGAGGAAATAATCATGCCAATATCTAAAGTAGCCATATACACCCGTGTTTCAACAGAAGAACAAGCTAAAGAAGGATATAGTATAGATGCCCAAATAGATAAATGTAAATCTTTTTGTGATGCAAGAGGATGGGAAATATTTAGATTATATAAAGACCCAGGGTATTCGGCAGGTTCAATGAACAGACCATCACTCGAATTGATGCTAAGAGACGCAAAAGAAAAAAAATTTGATATAATCCTTGTTTACAAGATAGATCGTTTCTCAAGAAATTTAAAAGATTTAATTATGGTTCTTGAAGACCTTAAAAGTAAAAAAATAAATTTTACATCTGTCACAGAACAAATTGACACAACAAGTGCAATGGGGGAAGCATTCTTTCAAATAATAGGAGTTTTTGCTCAATTAGAACGTGGTATGGTAAAGGAAAGGGTCAAACTAGCATTTGATAGAAAGATTAAAATTGGAGAGGTTCTCTATAGAGCCCCTTTAGGTTATTTTTATCAAAATAAAAAATTAGTTCCAGATCCAGAAAATCAACACAAAATCCAAGAAATATTTGAAATGTGGGCACAAGGAATTTCTTATAAGGCAATTTGTGAAAAATTTAATCTTTCAAGTTCAACATTTTATCAAATTATTAAAAATCCAATTTATATTGGAAAAATAAAATATAAGGATGAACTTCATAAAGGAAAACATAAACCAATAATAACTGAAGAACTTTTTAATGAGGTAAATAAATAAAATGAATTTTAAATTAAAACAACAAGCTTTCAAAAGAGATGATTTTATTTGCCAAAAGTGTGGTTTTCATAATCCAAATATAACTGATTTAGAAATTCATCATATCAAACCAAGAGTTTTTGGAGGAGAAGATATTTTAGACAATTTGATTACTCTTTGCTCTATTTGTCATAATTATGCTCCTGATTCAGAAAAATTTTTTATTAAATATTTAAACGAAAAAATAGATGGAAAAATTTTAGATACTTTTAGAATTTCTACTTATTCCATATCCAAAAAAACCAAGAGAGGGATGAATCTTTCTTTTGAAAGAGGGAATTTAGTAACAAAAGCTCCTTTAGGCTATCAAGTGATAGATAAGCAATTAGTTCCAAAAAATGATTCTTATGTTGTACAAGAAATATATCAAACATTTCTTAATCAAGACATAAGTTTAACTCAATTAGCTAAAAAATATAATCTTTCTGTAAATGGATTGAAAAAAATTCTCACAAATCAAACTTACTTAGGAAAAATTAAATTTGCAGGACAAATTACAGATGGACAACACCAACCTTTGCTGTCCAAACAGCTGTTTGAACAGGTACAAGAAAAATTAAAAAACAAAGGATGGATTAAAGGATAATGAAAATCAAAGCAATAATTTTTGATGTTGGAGGGGTTTTGGCATTAGGAAAATATACAAATAAACCCTTAAGAGGGCACAGATTATTTGGTGTGCACAACTATATTTCAAAAAAATTAAAAATTTCCATTGACCAATGGTTTGATGCAATTGACACAACTTATGCCTTATCAATTGAAGGAAAAATATCAAAACAAAAAACCCTTTTAATTATCTCTAAAAATATTAAAACATCTGAAAAAAAACTAGAAAAAATTTTAATAAATGCCTACAAAAGACATTTTAAACAAAACAAGGAACTTTTCAAATATGCATTTAAATTAAAAAATAAAGGTTACAAAATATCTATTTTATCTGACCAATGGCATGTTTCAAAAAAGGCCTTAATGTCAAATAGATTTTATAAAAAGTTTAATCCTATTGTTGTTTCTTGTGATGTTGGAATTAGAAAACCAAATATAAAAATTTACAAATTAATTCTAAAAAAATTAAAATTAAATCCAAAAGAAACAATTTTTATAGATAATCAAGAATGGAATATAAAACCTGCTAAAAAATTAGAAATAAATACAATCTTATTCAAAAATAATAAACAATGTTTTAAGGAAATAGAGGAATTGATAAAATGACACAACAAACTTTAGAACAATTACAAAAAGAGAACCAAGAACTAAAACAAGAAATTCAAAGATTAAGAGAATTAAGAAATAATCAAAAAAAAGGAATGATAAAAAAGGCCTTAACAGGTTTGCACATGTCTAGGCCAGCATTTGGATATAAATTTGAAAAAGAAAATTTAATTCCTTCAGAAAATTTTAGAGAAATACAAGAAATATTTGAAGAATTTTTAAATAAAAATATGACTTTAACTAAACTTGCAAAAAAACATAATCTTTCAATAAATGGTCTTAAAAAAATTCTAAAAAATTTTACTTACGTAGGTAAAATAAAATTTGATGGACAAATTCACAATGGAAAACATAATCCAATAATCTCTTCAATATTATTCAATCAAGTTCAAGACAAATTAGAAAAAATGGGAATTAAATAACTATCTCTTAGAACTCTGCCTCTTTCGTTCGACCACGCTTGGGCGGACGATTGATACAATCAACGTTTACTTGATTGTCTCTTCGCTCGCGCTTTACTATCTCCTGGTTTGTAGGCCTCTTTTCTTCTTACATCGGCTATCAATAAATTTCTATCATAATTCATAAAAGCAGCAGTTAATTCTTTTGATTTTGTAAATTCTATAATTGCTCTAGCCAAAGCAAGTCGTGCGGCTTCAATTTGTCCTTTCTCTCCACCACCATTAGTTTTAATTTCTACATTAAAATTATTTTTTCCCAAAATCTTTTCAGAAATTCTTAATGGTTCATCTATTTTTAATTTATCAAACATTGTTAATGTTTCTATCCCTTTACCATTAATTTTAACTTTCCCTGAACCTTCTGTAATTTCTGCCCTAGCAACAGCTGTTTTTCTTTTTCCAGATACAATTATTTTTTTATATTTATTTTCAATACTCATCTTAAAAACTCACGAACTCTAGAAAATTTACTTTTCTTTCCAGTTTCAAATTTACTTACATCTTTACCTTCCAATTCCTTTGGAATCTTATTATAACATTTTACTTTTTTAAAAGCCACTTTACCTCTTCCCATACGATGGTCTGGCAACATTCCCCTAATAGCCCTTTTCACAATCTTTTCACTTGTTTTATGATGTTTTGGTCCTTTTTGACTGCTTCCAAATCTACTTCTTTTTTCTTTGAAATTTCTTTCAATATCTTTTTTATTTCCAGTAATTATAATTTCATTACAATTAACAACAGAAATTTCTTCACCTTTTAATAATTCTTTAGCAACATAACTAGCCAATCTTCCAAGCACAATATTTTTTCCATCAATTATTTTCATTTTAAAATTTTTATTTTATCCGCATCAGGATTATTTTTAATTTCATCAACTATACTTTTTACTTCACAACCAGCTTTTATTAGTTTTTCTTTTGCTTTTTCTGAAAATTTAAATGCAACAATTACTCCTTTTTTATCTATTTCACCTTGCGATAAAACTTTTCCAGGAACCACAATCAAATCTTGATTTT
>JAUVHP010000088.1 GCA_030593225.1 archaeon | reverse complement strand
ATAAATTTAATTATGGAAAATTATTTAAATAACTAAAGATAAATTTTAAAATGAGAATTTTAGTTGTGGTGGCTCATCCAGATGATGAAATTTTAGGGTGTGGAGGAACAATCGCTCGGCACGTTAATGAAGGAGATATTGTGGATATTTTGATAATTGGAGATGGTGTGACCGCACGATATACTGAAGAAGATTTCAATAAATCCCAAGTAATAAATGAAATTAACCAAATAAAATTAGACGCTGAAGAAGCTTCTAAAATTATTAAAGTTAATAAATTGGAAATTGTAGGAAAAAACTGTTGTAGATTTGATAAAATTCCAATTCTAAATATTATAAAAATAATTGAAAAAAAAATAGATGATTATAAACCAGATAGAATATATACACATAATTTTAGTGATGCAAATATTGATCACGGAATTATTTCAAAAGCCACTCAAATAGCAACAAGACCTTTTCCAGACCAATGTGTAAAAGAAGTATTCCTTATGGAAATACTTTCCAGTACAGAATGGAATTTCTCTAGTTGTTTTAGACCGAATTTTTATGTAGACATTACTAAAACTATTGATAAAAAAATAGAAGCATTAAATAAATATTCTGGGGAGCTTAGTGCTTTTCCATATCCTAGATCCGAACAAGCAATCTTGTCTCTTGCGAAAAAAAGAGGTTCAGAAGTGGGACTAAAAAATGCTGAGGCGTTTGTATTATTACGATCGATTCAAAAATGAAAAAAATTTTAATAACTGGAGCAGGAGGAAGTTACGCGTTGAGATTGGCCAAAAAATTAGAGTCGAAATATAAAATTATTTTGGCAGATGCTGAACCTAATTCTTCAGGACTCCATTCTAAATATGAATCTATTGTTATTCCCATGGGAAATGAAAAAAATTTTGAGGAAATTCTATTGAAGATAATAATTAAAAAGAATATAGATTATATTATTCCTTGTGTTGATGAAGAGCTATTAAAATTTCATAAAATAAAAGAAGAATCTAATCAATTTGAACTAATATTGCCCTCTAAAAAATTTGTTGATTTATGTCTAAATAAAGATATTTTGATGGATAAACTAGAAAAGTTGGACATATCTTCAATACCAACATATAACTTTGAAAATGTGGAATTTCCGATTATTGCAAAACCCATTCAAGGAAGAGGCTCAAGACAAGTGCATAAAATAGATAACAATGATCAATTAGAAGGATATTTTAAATTATATGGTTTAAAAAATAAACCTGTCCTTTTACAAAAATATTTTGGGGGAGATGAATATACCATTTCTGTAATTGTGAATAATAAAAATGAATTAATAGGAGTTGTTCCGAAAAAAATTTTGGTTAAAAGAGGTATAACAAGGATGGCCATTAGTGACTATAATGAAAAAATTAATAATGTTTGTAAAAAAATTGTTGATGAACTTAAACCTTGTGGACCTTTCAATGTTCAGCTTAAATTTTATAATGATACATCATATATTTTTGAAATAAATCCAAGATTGTCAACAACTTCTGTTATGACTGATGAAGTTTTTGGTAATGAAATAGAGTTATTTATAGATAATTTTGATAAAGAAAATATAGAACCTAACTTTAAATTTGAAGAAAATGTAATAATGTCTAGATATGAGGAAGCGATATATTTTAAGAAAGGTAAATGAAAAATATATTAATTTTTGGAGGTAAAAGAATGATAGGGAATAGTATTTTAGTCCAAATTTCAAAAAATAATAAAATATTTTGTGTTAGTAGAACTCCACCTCATGAAAAAATTGTAGGAGTAAAATATATACAAGGAGATATTGATAACGATTCTGTATTTTTAAAAAATTTATCCTCAAATAAATATGATGTGATTATAGACAATATTGCATATAAAAAAGAGCATATAAAAAAAGTATACAAATATTTTGGAGAACAAAAAATTAAATATATTTTAACTAGTAGTTATTGGGTAAATAAATTTAATGATTTGGAACAAACTAATTCTTCAAAAATAATTAATTATCTCTCAGGAAAATTAGAGTCTGAGAAAGTGGCGTCTTCTCTTTGGAAAAATCTGATAATTATTAGGCTTCCAATAGTGTTTGGTGAAAAGGATCATACTGGAAGATTAAATAAATTGATTATACAATTAATTAATTACCAACCAATTTATGTTAGAAAAAATTTAAACATTCAATTTAGGATCGCATATTCTGAAGATATTGCAAGATTATATGAATTATTATTAAATATGCCTAATAAAAATATTTTAAAAATAAATATTGCTAATCCTGAAAAATATACCCCAAAAGAATTTTATTTGTTATGTGCAAAATATATTGGAATTTCAAAAATAAATTTTATTGAAACAGAAAATTCATCTAGTAAAAATATTTTATTTGATAATCTTGATTATGTTTTAGATATAAAAAAAATCAAAGAGCTTTTTCCAAATTTTGTATTTTCTAAAGATTGGTTAAGGAAAATATGTCTTCAAGAAATTAAAAAAATTGTGTCTCAAGAAATAAAATGAACTATATAATCGGTGACGTTCATAATAATATTCGCGAATTAGAGAAACTTATTAATCTTCTGAAACCAAATAAAAAAGATACTCTTATTTTTCTAGGAGATTTGATAGATAAAAACCCTTATACTTCTGAAACATTGGGATACCTAAATGGATTAAAATCCAAATTAATTTTTATAAAAGGAAATCATGAATTTGTTTGGGAAGAATATTTGATTGAAAATAAATTAAACAGGAAAGAATTTCTTATAAATTATGGAGGAAGAGAATCTCTATCTAAAATTGAAGGAGGCACTAAAGCATTAGAATCGAATGACTTAGAAAAAATAAAAAGAATGCTTTCGCAATATCTAAAAATAATTGGAAAAATGGTTCCTTATTATCTAATTTCTAATTATATCGTAATACATGGTGGTTTGTTACCTTCCCAACTTAATGAAAAAAATTTAAAAATAAAGGAAATAAATTATTTTCTTAGACAAGAAAAAATAAACAAAACTAAAAAATATTTAAATAAATATAGGATAATTGCAGGCCATACTC
>JAUVHP010000029.1 GCA_030593225.1 archaeon | reverse complement strand
AATTACAAAAGCAGGGAATTTGATTTTATCTGGGAAAAATTCAAAAAATAATGAGGAACTTATTGAACAAGTTGAACCAGAAGAAGAAGTTTTTCACACGCAGGAGAAAGGAAGTGGGTTTGCAACTATTAAAGGAAAACCTTGTCGAGGAGATATAAAAGAGGCGGCAATATTTTGTGCAATTTATAGTCAAGATTGGAAAAAAAATTATGGAGATGTTATTATTCATAGATTTAAGGGCAAAGATATTTTCAAAGATAAAAAAATGAAACAGGGAACTTTTGGTGTTAAAAATTTTAAGAGAATTAAAGTTAAGAAAATCTGGATTGAAGAATTTGAGATATGATGGCAACTGCAAATATTCAATTAGGAAAACAAGGAATTACTGAAAATTTTATTTCTAGTTTGAAAAATTATTTTAAGACGCATGGGAATGTTAGGATTTCTGTTTTGAAAAGTGCACGAGAAGAAGGTAAAGAAGGGAAAAAACAAGTGAAAGAATATTCTGAGAAAATGTTGGAAAAACTCGGAGGAAAATATACTGCAAAAGTTATTGGGTTTGTAATTGTTTTGAAAAAATGGCGAAGGGAAGTTAGGAAATGAAAAATAAAAAAACAAATCCCAAAGTCATTGTATATTCTTTAATCGCCTTAGGATTTATGGCTCTGACTTTTTTAGTTGATTGGATATTTATTGTTGGTGCTGTTGTGTTAGTTTATCTTTCTCAAAAAGAATTGATGAAAAATTAGAAAACAATTTAAACTATTATTTCTTAAGGTTTTTATGAAAAAGGTTTTGGTGGTTTTTTGTGTAGTTATTTTAAGTTTTAGTTTTATTTCTGCGTTCTCTTTAAAGGGTTTATTTTCTTCGTCAATAACAGGAGATACAATCGGAGATTCTGAAATGATGCATGAAGAAAGGATTGGTCCTAGTGCCGAGGATATGGCTTGTTTGGAAGCTTGTATTATTATTGGATGCGAGCCAGGAGATGTAGAATGTATGATTGCAAATAGTGAAAAATGCGAGCAAGAATGTGGTGTAGAAGCTGAACCAGAACCTGCGAATGAAGGAGAAGCGTGTATGCAAAAATGTGTTGTTGTTGGTTGTGATAATCATGATTTTAATTGTCAAAATGCAAATATGAAAAAGTGTGAAAAAGAATGTGATATGATTGGGGAACCTGAAGCACAAAGTGAGGAAGAACAATGTATTAGAGATTGTATTAATAAAATTGATCCGAATATTCAGTGTTCATCTGGAACTTTTGAAGGTGAAGGCGAAACAGGAGGAGCAGTTTGCCAAAAATGTGCAGACGAATGCGTTCATTTATATTCAGGCCCTTGTCTAAGTGATGAAGAAAGAACTGAGAAAGAAAATGAATGTTATAGCCAGTGTGAACATTGTTATGGGGAACCAGTAATGGGACCAAGTGGACAAGGATATGAATGTACTATTGATATAAAATGTGCTGATGCTTCTGGAGAATTTGGAGATGACGCAGGAACTGGAGATAATAGTTATGAAAAAGGTCATGAAAGTCCAGGAATTGTTGAAGCTGTTACAGAAACCATTGGAACTATAACTGGAGGGATTGCAAATTTTTTCAAAAATATATTTGGTGGAGGGAAAAAAGTTGAAGAAACTGAAGACAATTTAGAAAAATCTGAAGAAGTTGAAGAAACTGGTGAAAAGCTAGAGGGAGAGTTAGAAAAAACTGAAGAGTTTAAAGAATCTGAGAAATTTGAAAAATATTCAGGAGAACATTCAGAAGAATTTAGAGAATTTGAGAAATATCCTGAAGAGCATTTTGAAGAATATTCAGAAGAATATCAAGGAGAGTTTGAAGAATATCCAAAATAGTTAGAAAAAGAGTAAAATAAAAAAAATAAAAAATTAGACAAAAACAAGATAATCTAATATCTTCTGTTTCCGCCGCCGTTGTTATTGAAACTTCTTTGCTGTGGTCTTCTAGGTCTATCTGGGTCCATTGGCTTTGCTTCGTTAACTTTGATTTTTCGTCCATCAACTTCTTTCTCATTCAATTCAGCGATTGCTTTCTTAGCTGATTCATCGTCATCAATTGTTACGAAACCGAAACCTTTTGATCTTCCTGAAAACTTATCTGAGATAACATTAGCTTCTGAAACTTCGAATCCTTCGAAAACTTTCTTCAATCCTTCGCTATCAATACTAAAAGGTAAATTCCCTACGTATAACTTCATTTTTTCCTCCTGCGTTATTTAATATTATAAGAATTAATCTTACTATCAAACTATAATTTCTAATTAAAGTAGTTTATAAAGATATTGTAAGAAAACTTTATAAATAGGTATATACAAATGTATATATTATGAAAAAGAAAACTATCACACCACAGGCGTACCCCGAAAAATCTTCGGAGAAGATTTTTACTAAGGGCAAACGAATTGAAATTAGTTCAAAAGAATTAAAGATAAATTTAGAAAAACTTCAGCAAGATGTGAAGAAGGCATATGAAACCATGAAAAGGGTTTTGCCTTCGGCAATAAAAGATGCAGAAGTTAAGAAGTTTGGTAATGCGAGTCATATAGTTTTGCCTAAGGAATATACTGGGAAGAAAGCCACTGTCCTAATTAAAAAATAATTTATTTTGTTTCTTTTTGATTTATACTTCGTTATTTCCTTCCTCACATAGGCAACTATGCTACGGAAGAAAAGTGCCTCGTCTAAATACAAAAATAATTCAAAATTTGGGAATGAAAAGAGAAAATAAATAAAAGAATAAGTAGAAAATTTATATTCAAATATTTAGATTTAAAAACATTTATATATGCATTTTCTTCTGAAATAATAGGTTAATTGGCTTATGCCAATCTAAAACTGAAATGTTTGCCTAAGATAATAAATGACAAGTGTATTTGAATTAAATGCTCAAGAATATAATTTAAAATTAGCTGTGGCTTTGAAAAAAGTTCCAGAGTTTAAGCAACCAGAATGGATTAGTTTTGTTAAATCAGGTCCTGCAAAAGAACGACCAATCGACGACGAGGATTTTTGGTATAAAAGAGCTGCGAGTATCCTTAGACAAATTTACAAAAAAAATATTGTTGGTGTTAGTCGGCTTAGAACAAAATATGGAAGTAAAAAAAATAGAGGATTTAGACCAGAGGAATTTAGAAAGGCAGGGGGAAAAATAATTAGAACAATTTTGCAACAATCAGATGCTGCTGGTTTTACTGAAATCGCGAAGGCAATTAAGGGAGTTCGTGGTAAAAAACCTGGGCGACAATTAACTGCAAAGGGAAAAGAATTTTTGGAGAGTATTGAATAATGGGAATTAAATATAAAGGTAAAAAAGAAAAACTTGCAAAAAAAGGGCGTCAGACAAAGTGGGCTCCTGTTTGGGCGGTTTTAAGAAAATTTGGAATGGGTAAACGAGTTCATCCGTCAGCTATGACGCACAACAGAAGAAGTTGGAGAAGAACTAAACTTCATATTAAACCAGGAAAACGGAGGAAGTCACACTTTGGGTAAAATGGAAAATTTTGGAGAATATAATATCAAAATAACTAAGGGAAGATTGCAATATTTGAAAGATTATCTAAATGATCAACAACTTAAAGGTAACATTGTAAAAGGTATTGAAAATGAATCAGAAAAATCATATTTTGGTTTTAGGTCTATGTTTATATTACCAAAGAAAAGTATTAAACAACAGTTTAAAATTAATACATATGAAGAAGTAGAGGACATAATGCAAAGACTAGAAAGAGATAATAAAAAGAATAATCTTGAATTAGAATTAATAAAATAAAATGGCAGAAAAAGAAAAAAAACAAGACAAAATTGAAAAAGAATATGTTATTCCATTAAGAGAAAAATGTCGTCCTGTTCCTCGTTATAAAAAAACAAATAAGGCAGTTAAATCAGTTAAAGAATTTTTAGTCAGACATATGAAAATAAGAGATAGAAATTTGAATAAGATTAAATTAGATATTCATTTAAATGAATTTTTATGGGCGCGTGGAATTAAGAATCCTCCTCATAAAGTTAAAGTTAAGGTTGTTAAAGTTGGAGATATTGTTAGTGTTGAATTGGTTGATTATCCTGATAAATTAAAGTTTAAGAAATTGAGATTAGAGAAACGAGAGTTAAATGCAAAATCAAGTTTAGAAAAAAACAAAACTTTAATGGAGAAAGCTAGGCTGGGAACAAAGTCCCCTGCCTCGTCCACCGAAGCGTCGTCGAACGAAAGAAAAGGTATTGCTAAAAAACCTGAAGAAACTAAAACTTCTGATGAAGAGAAAAAAGAAGATGAGCAAGAAAAAAAATCTGCAGTTGTTGAAGAAGGAGAAAAAATTTCTAAAGAAGAAGCAAAGGATTTGAAAAAAACAACAAAAGTAAAATCTCCTGAACAAATTCAAGACGCGATTAAAGAACCTCAAGCAAAATAATTCTTATAGATAAATAATTATAAATTTATATTTTTATTTGACAACTAATTTTTATTATTCAAACAAAAAAGATATTTACCGACGGGAAAAATTTAATTGGCAAATAAAAATAAATAAAGTTTTTAAAAATAATTTAGAAAAAGATTTATAAACCTAAAAATTCTTAATAGATAAAAGAGTTAAAATGAAAACACAAAAAATTTTACCGGTTGTATTTTTTATTATTTGTATATCAAGTTTTATTTTTGCAGCACATGTTATTACAACTTCTGATGGAGCAACATCATTAATTGTTAATGAAGATGTTGGATTTATTTATAATCTTACAATTAATAATACAGATACAACTCTTGCAGGAAATATAACTAATGTTAATATTACTTTTTCATCAAGTTTATTTTCTTTTATTACTGATTCAAACGGAACAGATGCAGGGACACATACTTTTACCAACACGAGTACAATTTTAACTTGGGCAAATGATGGACTTGTTTTGAATCTAACAAAACATTATTTTTGGTTTAATGCAACTGTTGCTACTCCGGGTTATTATAATTTAACTATTACCACAACAAATGAAACACAATCAGTTTCAACAAATATATCTGTATATATTAACGACACAAATTATCCTTTGGTTTCAATTACTAATCCTTTAACTGGAGGTAATTATTCTGGTTCTTTTATATTAAATGCAACTATTACTGATGATACTACTAGTTTAGTTTATTTTAATATAACAAATTCTTCTGGTGGGCAAAACGGAACTTTTACAGCTTCTAATACTGCAGGAAGTTCTTGGAATGTAACTATTAATACTTCTACATATATAGATGGTTTGTATAATATTACAGTTTATGCAAATGATTCAAATAATCAACTAAATAGTAGTATTTTAGTTTATAAAGTTAGATTTGATAATACTGCACCAACCAACACAAACTTTTATTGTACTCCTAATTCAGTTTATACAGATGCAATTGTAACTTGTTATTGCGAAGGTGTTGCAGATGCGGGGGTCGGAGTTTCTTCAACTGTTTTTACTTCTAGTCCTTCAACAACAACTGCAGGAACATTCACTCAAACTTGTACAATTACGGATATTTTAGGAAATTCATATGCACCAACAACAACTTATACTGTTAATAATAGACCAAGTGGAGGAAGTTTATCAGGAACAACAACACAAACATGGTCTATGACATATACTGCTACGGAAAACCAATTTCAAGCAGGTTATACAAAATCTATAAAAGCAAAAGAAAGAGTAAAATTAAAGATAGGTAATGAAGATCATTTTGTAGGTGTTAAAAGTGTTACAGTTACTTCAGCAACAATTGAAATAGCAAGTGACCCAATTGAGATAACATTAGATATTGGGGAAGACGCAAAAGCAGATGTAAATGATGATGGAATTTATGATATTTATGTGCTATTGAATAATATTGTAGACAATAAAGCAGACATTACAATTACAAAAATTGCAGAAGAAATTCCAGAAGGGGAAGAGTCAATAACAACTACTGGAGATATTGTAACTCCTGAAGAAAGCCCAACAGAATCTGAAAGAAATTATAATTGGGTTTGGATTATTGTTATTATATTAGTTTTGATTGCTATTGGAGTAGGTTATAAAGTTAAGAAAAAATGATTCTAATGGTTAAAAAAACAATTTTTTATTTTACTGTTACAGATTTAGCTAAAGAACGAGGATAATCAACATCATGTCCTCTAAGAATTCCTAAATAAAAAGAAAGTAATTGAATTGGTATTAAGTTTGCAATTGGGGTTGTTATTTCATCTGTGTTTGGTGTTTTTATCCAATAATCAAATGCTTGGTTGTTTTTTGATGCAATTCCTATAACATATGCCCCGCGCGACTTTACTTCTATAGCATTATTTATTACTTCTCCTGTATTTTCATTTCCTACAAGTACTATTACTGGTGTGCCTTCTTCTACTAATGCAATTGGTCCGTGTTTTAATTCTCCTCCTGCAAATCCTTGTGCGTGAATATAGCTTACTTCCATTATTTTTATGGCTGACTCAAGAGATATAGGGTAGTTTAATCCTCTTCCAATTATAAGTATGTTTTCTTTTTTATGGATAATCTGTGCTAACTTTTTTATGTGTTCACTGTAACGTGGATTTAACATATCGTTTACTTTTCCTGCTAAATCTACTAAAACCCTGTCTCCTTCTCTTAATTTTCCTGCACAAGCATATGCTAATAAAGTTGTGATTGCCATTTGCGAAGTTGTTGCTTTTGTTGAAGCCACTGCTTTTTCTACACCTGCATTAATTAAAAAAGAGTAATCAGAAATTTTTGTCATTGAAGAATTTGAAACATTAACAACTGAAATAATTTTAGAACCTTTTTGTTTTGCAACTTCTAATGCTTCAAGAACATCTGCTGTTTCTCCACTTTGTGAGATTGCGATAACTAAAGTTTCTGGTAATAAAAAATGTTTATAATTTTCAAATTCTGATGCTGTAATAAAATTTATATGTTTATTTGCTATGTGTGAAAAAACATATTCTGCAAAATGGCAAACTCTTGCTGCAGTTCCGCAACCAATAAAAAAAATTCCTTTGGCTTCGTTTATTTCTTTTGCTACATGCATTATTTCTAAATCATCTTGATTTATTGCGCTAATTATTGTTTCTTTTTGGTCCATTATTTCTTTTAACATAAAATGTGAATAGTCCCCTTTTTGAGATTCTTCAACTTCTCCTGCAATTGAAATTAATCTTTTTTCTATTTTTTCTCCATTTTTAGCGTCGTAGAAT
The DNA here is from genome assembly GCA_030593225.1 of archaeon. Lineage (GTDB taxonomy): Archaea > Nanobdellota > Nanobdellia > Pacearchaeales > GW2011-AR1 > JAUVHP01. The sequence continues at coordinate 4,800 of JAUVHP010000029.1, read as the reverse complement.
TCTGGATTTTCTTTAATTAATACTAATTCCTCATCATCCAAATACATTACTTCTTTTGTTTTATCTAAGAATGCCTGAATATCTGAAGCTAAAAAAATTTCATTTGAATCTTTTTTTATTCCAATAATTAATGGAGAGCCGTTTCTAAATGCGATTATTTCTTTTGTTAATGCGTGTAAAACTACAAATGCGTTTCGCCCTTTAATAAGTGAGCCAGTTTTCATCACGCTGTTTTTTAGAGACATTCCGAATTTTAAATCTTCTTCAATTAAATGTGCTAAGATTTCTGTATCTGTTTCACTTAAAAATCTATGTCCTTTTTCAATTAATGAACTTTTTATTTCTTGGAAGTTTTCTATTATCCCGTTATGGACTACTGCAATTGTGTTTGTGCAATCTCTGTGAGGGTGTGTGTTTGTTTCTGTAACTTTTCCGTGTGTTGCCCATCTTGTGTGTCCAATTCCAACTATTCCTGGCAAATCTCTGCACTTTACAGAGCTAACTTTTCCTATTTGTCTTTCTACATAAAGTTTAGAATCACTTATTGTTACAAAACCAAAGCTATCATATCCTCTGTATTCTAATTTTTTTAGTGAATCAATAAGAATTGGAAGAGCATTTTTTTGATTATTCCAGTAGCCGACAATTCCACACATTGCAAATTAACTAATTAAAAATTTATAAAGATTTGTGGGTTAGCTTATTATATAATTTTCTTGTAGAATATCCTAAGAAATTTGCTGTTGCGGCTCTTGTTCCAGATTTTAACATTAAATTTTGTATATTTATCTCTTCTAATTTTTTGATTTTAAAATTAATTTCTTCTGTGTCTAAATTTTCTTGAGTAAAATTATTTTTAGCGATTTTTAATAAAAGTCCTACATAACTAGTAGCTAAAATTGCGGGGAGATTTGAGGAATAAATTTATAAACTATAGTGCTTATAGTTATTATAAGATGATGAGCACAATACAATTAAGTCCTGAAACAAAAAATACAATAAGTTCCTTTGGAATTAGAGGAGAAACATTTGAAACAATTATTAAAAGAATTTATGCTCTTGCAGTCAGGGAGCAATTAAGGGAATTTCTTATGTCTTCTGAAAACTGCATTTCGCTTGAACAATTTAAAAAAGAGATAAAGGAAAAATGGCCAAGGTCAAAATAGTAGATTCTCTGGCAAGAGAAATTAAAAAAAAGTTTAAAGGCGAATCACATAAAATTACTGATTTATTGGAATCTTTAGAAGAAAATCCTTGCAAAGGAAAACTTCTTGGAAATGTTGCAGGGATTGTGATAAAAGAATTAAAATACAAAAAGTTTCGATTTTATTTTCTTGTGGACGGCTTTAAATTAAAAGTGCTTTCTAAAGAAGAACTTACTGATTTGTTAATGAAGTTTGTGAGAATGTCTGATAAAAAATCTCAGCAAAAAACAATAAATGAAATAAGGGAAATTTTGTTGAAGATTGGGGCTGGAGGGTTTTGATTGGGGAAAGATTTGGGAAATAAAAAAGAAGAAAAATAATAAAAAGCATAGAAGAAAATACTAAACCTTATTTTTGTCTTTTACTAAATTTATCTTGTTTTAATTCTTTATAACCCTTAAACCAAACACCTAATGAAACAAAAGCCATGGTCACACCTATAATGAAACTCCACAGGGAAAATAATTTAAGACTATTCCACATTATTTTAAGTTTATCTCCTAACTCATATGTAAAATTTAAATTTTTATTGTGTGCAGAATTCTCCAAGATCATATAATGAATAGTATACATTGAAGAGTTATGAGTTTCTATATAACCTGTGTAAAAAATTCCAGATATCATAAATACAAATCCCTCACCCCAACAATTTTAAATACAAATTTATTTCTTAAATAATATGAATATTGAAAAAATAAAGCAAAAAAAATCAACAGAGGAACTTTTGGAATTTGGAATTATTAATATTGATAAGTCATCAGGTCCGACGTCATTTAATATTTCTGATTTTGTAAAGAAAAGTTTGGGTTTAAAAAAAACCGCACATTTTGGAACACTAGACCCAAAGGTTACTGGGGTTTTGCCTGTGGCTTTGAGCAGAGGGTGTAAATTAACTGGATATTTTTTAGGTGAAGATAAAGAGTATATTGGAATTATGAGAATGCATGGAGAGGTTGATTTAGAAAAGATAAAAAATATTATTGAAAAAAAATTTATGGGAGTAATTAAGCAAACACCTCCGGTAAAATCAAGAGTTAAAAGGCAAGAGAGAGAAAGAGAGATTAAAAATTTTGAGTTATTGGAACATAGCAATAAAGATATTTTATTTAGAGTTAGTTGTCAGGGTGGAACTTATATTAGAAAAATTTGCGATGATTTGGGAAAAGAATTGGGTATTGGAGCACATATGTTAGAGCTTCGGAGAGTTAGAGCTGGAATTTTTAAAGAAGAGAATAAAAAATATCCTATTGTAAATTTATATGATTTTGAAAAGGCAGTGGAAGAATACAAAAAAGGAGATGATAAATTATTGAGAGAAATGATTATTCCTGCAGAGATTGTTTCAGAGGTTTACAAAGTTGTTAAGGTTAAGAAAGAAGTTGTGAAAAATTTATGGCAAGGCAAACCTTTTTTTGTTAAAGATGTTGTTAGTAAACCTGGTTTGAAAAAAAATGAAATTATTTGTGTTTTTGCTGAAGAAAAATTTATTGGAATGTATAAAGTGATTAAAAATAAAGAAATTTTTGCAAAGGCAGAGTTTGTTTTTCAGCCAATTAAAAATTAAATTGTTTGTCCAAGATACATTAAAATCAAAGATAATATAAGTGTTACTAATAGATATTTGTATTTCTTTAAAAAAATTGGAATTAAATTTAAAACAATTACTCCTAAGCCGATAATAATATTAGTATTTATCATTTTACTACTTGTTTTATTGCCTCCATTAAAAGACCGATAGAAACAACTATTAATCCCCAGTTTCCTTTATTCATTAAATACAAACTTCCTCCAATTATTGCTAACACCCCTACCATCAAGTGTATTGGGTCAGACATTGCTTTTATATTCATATTTTACTAAATTCATTATTGTTTATAAATTTTTAGAAATGTTTGATTTGCAAAACCAGAATTTGTTTTTCAACCGATTAAATAAAAACTCCTAACCTTCATTGATTTTTTTAATTTGCTTGGGCAATTAATCTTTTTTCTTTTACAGGTTCTTCAAATATCTCATTTTTAGTCAAATTCCATGCAATCTTAATAATGTTTTTTACAAATTGATTTTCCATATTAAATTTATAATAATTTGATTTTCCAATTCTTCGAGATTTAATCAAAATTTTTTTCTCAAGAAGTTTTGGAAAAATTGCTTGTAAAGAATTATAACTAATTTCTGAACTTCTTGCAATTTCAGTCAGAGGAAAGTCAAAAAAATAATTTCCAATAAAAAAATCTAAAACTCTTAATTGAGGTGTATCTCCCACATATTCTAAAAAAGCAGATTTATCTTTTTTTATTTTCATTATAATATTATAATAATTATAGTTTATAAATATTACTATATACTACATACTACTATCAAAGATGAAAACATTTAAAAATTACATTTTCTTATATTTTTTATGAAAAAAGAGAAAGCACAACTAATATTTAAATTAGCATTTAGTAAAAAGAATTGGGGTGCAAAATATGATAGGTTGGAGCATTATAAAAGATTTCAAAATTTAAAAAAAATAATTAAAGATTTAGTAAACCAAAAATGGATTCTAGTTCAACATAAACCAAATTATACAAACATTTCATTAAATCCAAGATACAAAAAAGAAATAGTTGAATTTATAGAAACTAATCTTCCAGAAGTTAAGGGAATGATAAAATAAAAAGAGTTTGTTTTTCAGCCAATTAGAGAATAAATTTATAAGGATAAAAGTATACTTAATAAAAAGAATGAGAGGTAAATTTAAATTTGGTTTAGTAATTGGTTTGGTTTTATTAGTTTTTGTTAGTGCAGCACTTATTGAACCTTATCATGAAAGTGAAGAAGTTTTAATTTCTATTGATGGATTTACAATGACTTTATCTGAGGCAATAGAAAATGATTATTTAGTTGATGAATCTTCAAATCCAACAAGTTCTATTCCTAGTTCTATTATGGCTGGGCATTTAGCAGAAAATATTCTTGTTGAAGTGGAGGGTGTTGAATCTAGTTTGCAAGATGCAATAAATACTGGAACTCTCTGTAGTTCCACAACTCATTCATATGAATCTGTTAAATTAAATCCAGGGCATTTTGCTACAGAAATAGAAATTACTATTGATAGTGTTGAAATGTCTTTGCAAGAAGCAATTGATGATGGAAAATTTTGTTCATGTACTGATGGGATACAAAATCAAGGGGAGACAGGTGTTGATTGTGGTGGGCCTTGTGCAGCCTCGTGTTGTGGAGATGGAATTTGTAATAATGGCGAAACATACTTAGATTGTACAAATGATTGTGCGCCTTGGCCAATTAGTACAACATCAGGAATATATACATATTCTTGTTCTAAATGGTATTACATAGGAGGAGATGTGCCTAGGTGGGGTTGTTGGTTTCCAAAAGTTGCGGGCGGAGGAAAGGCGGGTTATTTAAAAAGAGGAGTAGCAGAAATTACACACTGGTGCAATACATTTGGAGGAAAGTTTCCAAACCACATAGTATTTGCAGCAGGCGCTACATATCCTAGTAACCCTTTAGGAAAAACTGCATATCTTAGTGGAAACAACTGGGCTTTTGAGACTGCTTCTCATAGGATGGGTAGTGCATCTTGTTT
>JAUVHP010000084.1 GCA_030593225.1 archaeon | reverse complement strand
GACGCTTTACGCTTATGAGAACGCGCCAATATTTGCGCCAATTTTAGTAAATGTTTCGCAGTTGATATACATTTTATTGTTTACCAAAAAACAAAAGTAAGATGAAAAAAATATTAATAACAACACTATACCCATTTTGGTTTTTGTTTGCTAAAACTTGGTTTGGAAACGTAATGATGATTCCAATAGCTTTAGCACCACTACCTATTTTAATACACTTAATTTCCCCTGATTTACTAATGACAACAGGTGAAGAAGCAGAACGTATTGGAATTAGTGTAGGGATACTATCTTTACTATGTAGTCCTTTTACTGGCGGTTTATTTATGACAATAGGTGATAAGCTAGAAACCAATTATGAAAAGTGGAATTATAAAACGGAAATGGAAACCAAAATGGTTTAAAGCTCACAAAATTAGTATTGTGGGTAACGCTAAGTATAACACAAGTAAAACGAACGGATATGAAAGTAGAAATAAATGACAAAGGAGTAATGATTGTAAAAGCTGAAAAGCCAAGCGATAGACAAAAGCTACTTGACTGGATAGAATTAAACAATAATGCACTTTGTAATTATGCTATAACGGTAGATTGTGATTACCCAAAAGCAGAGTGAGTGTATTTGTGTTATACAATGTTATTGTGCTTTTTAATGCACTCTAACGTTATTAATAAATTGGCGTTTCAATGCAATTTATTTTGTGTTGTATGCCGTTAAAATTTAAAGATATGAAAATATATTATAGAGAATTTGAGGACTTGACAGATCTAAATGAATGGGTTAAAGAAGCTGTAGAAAAAGAAAATGTAATAATCATAAATTACGTTGGTTGTAAACATTGTATGTATTTCTGGATGTAATGGCATACAACGCCCGAATAAAATTAGCTTAAGCGAATGAGTGCAGCGAATTAATTTTATTTACCAGTTATCAATAAAAAAAAAACTATGATTAAAACAACAGGAAACGCAACCGAATTAATAAACCAATTAAAAGAAGTTAAAAAAGATTTTGAAGTCAGAAGAACAACGAAAAGCTGCTTAATAAATTTCGATAAATTCTCGTATATGTTTTCAGATTCACACTTCAGTAATATACATTTAAATTTGTTTCAGCAAATAAAAAAAGAAGTACACCAAAATATAAAAAACAAGAATATAATTGTTCCTGAAATAAAAACCTCAAAATATTTTGATACCGCAAATTTTAAGCCTATAGAATTAGGGGAATTTTTAAATTTTAAAAATGTGTTAGAGTTTGATGTCAATAAGGCATATTACCAAGCGTTAAAAAAATTTGGTTATATATCAGAAGATTTTTTTAATAAATGTGTAAACCTTCCTAAAAAAATTAGGCTTGCACTTGTTGGAACATTAGCCACGCAAAAAACTATATTTAGTTACCAAAAAGGGGAGTTAATAGATTATGAAATTTTAAAAGATGATATTTTAAGAAAAGTATTTTTTCAGCTTGTAGAGTATATTGACAATGTATTAGACCTGTTTAGTAAATTAGCCGGGAATAATTTTTTATTTTATTGGGTTGATGGTATATACTTGAAGAACTATGATAGGGCATTAAAACATAAAAATTTAATTAGTAAGGAATATAATTTAAATTTTTCAACTGAATACTTAAAAGAATTGATCGTATATAATAAAAGCGAATACCAAACACAAATAATTGTTAAAAAAAATAATAATAAAATAAAAGAATTCAATTTAAATAGTATCTTTGTTAGTGAACAGATATAAAAAAAACATTATGAATATTCAACTGCCTTTTTATTGTATAGATATTAAAGATTTTATATATTATAGATTTCAAGAAAATAATAATATTTTAAAATTTAATTTAAGACATTTAGTAAAATATAATACACCTTATAAAATAGATTCTGAACATGAATTTAAATCCTATATAAAAGATTTTTTAAAAAATAAATATATTAAAGAATTGACTTTTGAAGAATTTAAAAACTGCATTGATTATGCAATTGATTTCATTATAAATAATGAAGCTGATCCAAGATTCCCAATAACACCGGAAGAAATAAAAACTAATAAAGCCATGCTTAATAAAAATGATAATTGGTATAATATTTTAACACCTGAAATAAATGAAATTTGATGATATTTTAGAAACGGAAAACAGCAAAACAACCGTAATAAAACCAAAAAAAATAAGCAAAAAAAAACAAGTTTTATTTTGTCTTTTTATCTTATATATAGGGGTTTCAACTATTTACACAACAACTAATATTTTATTATTTATTTTTAACCTATGAGTTTTGAAAATATTTTAAATACTGATTCTGAAGATTTAATTAATAAAGTAATTGAAAACGAAGAAATAGGAAACAATACAGAAAATATTAATGGTATTGAAAAGGATTTTATTGATGATGTAGAACCAATTAACGAAGAAGAAACAGGAACGCCCGAACCAACACAAACAGAAACCGCGACAATTTCAGAGCCTTATTCTCATCTAAATGAAGAAAATGAAATCGACGGTTTAAGCGATCAAGACAAAAAAAGGAATTTTTTGTATTGTCAATTATATGTTATGATGTTAGGGGAGGCCGGGGAAATTTTAGCAAAACTAATTGCCGGAGAATGGGGGGAAGAAATAGGGAATAAATATACGGTATCAAAAACTAAACAAAATGACATTGCAAGAGCATGGGCAGAAATTTTGAATATAGAAATGAAAACAAAAAGCCCAAAAGGGGCATTGGCTATGTTAATAATTGCAAATTTTGTACCGTTACTTTTTACAGCTTTAAAAGTAAGATTTTCAAAAGTTAAAAAGAAAAAAGAACAGGCAAAACAGAAAAAACAAGAGTCTAAAATAGTATTTGTTAATGATACTCCATTGGTTGAAGAAAAAACAGTACAACCAACAAAAGCGGAAATATTACAACATGATTTTAAAAAAATAGATGATAAAGGAACCGCAGAAATAAGGGAGGATAAAATAGAAGAAATAAAAACAGAATTAAAGCCAACAAAGAAAAAAAGAGGCCGTAAAATTGGGAGCATGAAAAACCCCGAAACAAATAAATTTGAAACACCAATAAAAACAGAAACAAAAAACGGAGAAAATTTTTATTGGGTTTATTCATGGGGCTTGAAAAAAAGTATTCCTAAAAAATACCGTTAAAAATGGGTAGAATTTTCAGAGTAAACGAAGTTCATAGAAATGCCGTATTTATTATAAATAATAAGCGTGAATTTTTACATTTTTTAGTTATTCAAAATAATGTTAAATTAAATTTTGATATTTCACATTTTGGAGCCTCAATATTTTTTAATAAAAAAAATGCTAAAAAATTTATTAAAATAAATAAACTTCAAAACGTACAAATAATAAAAGCCCGACCAATAATAAAAGAGGCCATATAAAAAAATATTATGTTATACATTTGCTATGATAGTGGGTATGAAGAAATAAACGGGGTTTCCTTCCCTAATTTATCAAATATATTAAACAATAAAAAGTTAATTTTTAATACTGAAGATAAAGACGGAAATTTAA
>JAUVHP010000020.1 GCA_030593225.1 archaeon | reverse complement strand
ATATCTTTCATTAAAAATTTGCTTAATATTTTGTGGTTGTGATTCTATGCTTTTCTGTAAATTGTCATTTAGTTTTTTCCAACTTGAGATATTATCTATTTTATTTAGTGCTATAATGAAAGGCGTTTTATTGTGTTTTAGGATTTGAATTACTTCTGCTGTTTGGGGCTTTATTCCGTCGTTAATATCAATTACTAAAACTGCTAGGTCAGCTAAAGAACCCCCTCGTTTTCTTAGGTTTGTGAATGCTGCGTGACCGGGCGTGTCGATTAATAAAAATCCAGGAATATCTAATTTGATTTCTGATTTTTCAATTAAAGGGCAGACCTTTTTTAGCTGGTCTATTGGGTAAGATGTGAAAGAAATTTTTTGAGTAATTCCTCCTGCTTCACCCTCCTGAACGCAAGAGCTTCTAAGACAATCTAAAATTGAAGTATTGTGAATTAAAGTTCTTTCTGCAACAAAATTATGCGTTTTAGGAATAGTAAAATCATAAACATATTTTTCAGAATTTTTTATTTCTTTTTTTGAAACAATTTTTACATAAGTTAAATCAGATTCAAGAAGATTGTATAACTTCTCTGAAATTAAATTTTTTTCTTCTATGTTTTCTAAAACTTTTTTCATAAATGATGTTGTGATATTTTGCGATTTTATATATTTATTAAAATAAGGAATTTTTTTGTTGGGCTTTGTTGGAAGTTTTAATTCTTTGAGTATTTTTTTATTCAAAGGAATTATATCAAAGATTCTGCTTGATTGCGCTTTTTTTGAGGCGCTAATTATCCTTTCTAATTTTCTCTTTAATCTAGGTCTAAAATTAATTAAAAAATTGTTTAGATATTTTTTATTACAAATTCTTAGATAGTAAAAACCTTTTTTTTTGTATATTGTAGAATTTATATTAAAATTTAATAAAAGTGTGGAACATTGTTTTATCAATAGATTACTTTTGCTTGTAATTTCTATTGAATGATTTATTTTAGAGACATGCCCATCTGTATCTAGTAGCCCTGAAAAAAAACCTCGAAATATTTCTTTATTATTTTGTGCAATTTTTGGAACTTTTATTTTGGCAGATTTCTCTTTATCTGGAAAATCAAATATGTCTGTAAAAATTCTTTTGAATGTTAATCCTCCTTTATTGACAACGGTTTTACATGTGTGATTTTGTTTTATTTTTGAATCCAGATCAAAAATTTCCTTTAGATAATCTTTGTAAGTTTCCAAAATTTCAGAATCATTATTATCTAATAAAACTTGAGTTTTACTTAAATGCCCATCTCCAGCAATACATCCTAATATGTATCCTAGTTTTTCTAATTCATTTAAATCAGGAAGTTTTATTTGTTTACTTGTATGTCCTGCTCGTTGTTTTTCGTCAGAATTTTTTATGGCATCAATATATGAATAAATTTCATTATCTGAAATTTTTAGAAATTCTCCTAATTTAAATAAATCTTTTATTCTAATTCTATTTTTTTTTATTGAATCTGCCAAGTGCGGAATCTTTAATTTTTTAGAGAGAGTTTTTAATTGATATTTTTTTAATTTTTTATTTAAGGTTTCAAAATCTTCATTAAGAAAACAAACAAAGTTGTTTAGACTTTTTAATTTTTCAATAATGGTTTTTTTAGGAGATATATCTTTTATTTTTATTTTTTTTGGAATTGCTATATATTCTCCTCTTTCTAATTCAACTGCTTGTTTTTCTTTTGGTCCGTCGATAGAGAAAGTAAAGTATGGGTGTTCTGGAGTTGTTTTTATTATATCTCCTGCTGCTGTTTTTATCTCTATTAAAGTTTTGGCTTCTCTTTTCCAAATGTGCGAAATTGGGGTTGTGATAAGTTTGTTTTTGTCAAATGAAAATAACTTTATGTTTTTTTTAGATATGTCTTGTAATACTCCGTCATCTATTTTTTTAGATTTTATTTTATTAAAATTATTTTCAAATAATTCTTTTGCAGTTACCAAAGTTCCATCTATAAGAGGGATTATTGTATCCTCTGATACACATTTTCCATGGTCAACATGTCCGCAAATTGTGACAATCGGCTGTCTAATTTTTGGTTTCATAAAATAAAGAGAAAGAGTTTGGTTAAAAGGTTTTTGGGAGAAGAAGAATTCAGTTTAATTTTTTAGTATAGATAATTTTTTAGGATGAAAAAATTTTACTAAATTATTTAAACTTCATAATTTTATTTAACAAAATGAAAAAAGATTATAAGATTTGGACCCATATTAAAACAAATATAAATAACAATGGTGCTTATCCAACAGGATATAAAGAAAGAGAAATCTGGATTTGCAAAGTTGGCGAAAATATTGGTTTTGAGGAAGATGGGAAAGGAAATAATTTTATTCGCCCTGTATTAATTTTGAAAGTTTTTAACAGACAATTCTGTCATATTATTCCTCTTTCTAAAATAAATAAAAATGGAAAATTTTATTATTCATTTGACGGGAAAACAGGAAAAATTAGTGTGGCTCTATTAAATCAATCACGAGCGATTGATTCATCCAGATTGCTTCGTAAAATTGGCATGGCAGGTAATGAAAATTTTATTGAAATTAAGAATAAAATAAAAGAAGTTTTAACTTTATAGTTTTCAGCCTTGCCCTTTCGAGCAGGGGACATCCCGAAGGAATTTGTAATATTATAAATTTTTTAAGGTTTAAATAATTTTTGGAGAGTTGTTTTTATGGAAGTGGTTGGTTGAAGGGTTTTGGGCGAGGATTATTTTATTAACTATATTTTTTCTTAAGAGTTTGTTCCCAACCAAAAATCTTCAAAAGAAACTTTTCATGCTCTTTAAATTTTTCAATTGCCAAATCATTTATTACTAATGTTTTAAATGATATTGGACTAAAAAGAACTATATTATTTTTATTATAAATTCGGAACTTATAAGTTTTCCCTTCCTAAAAACACACATAACCAAAATTATAAAAAGTGTGAAAATTATACTTTAATATGGAACAAATGTTATTCAAAAAATCTAACCAAAACAAAAAACCAAAAGCAAAGAAGCAAAAAGATATTCAAGAAATAATTATCTCAATTAGAAAAGACCCGGAAGCAATGAATCAAGCGAGAGAATTAATTGCTACTTGTTAAGATATTTTTTCTTCAAATCTTTATATTTGTAAAAAGTCGGTGTCCGATAATTAAATTTTAAATTTATAGATTCATAAGTTTTCATAGCAAGAGGTTTGTGCATTGATTTTCCATCATCAGAAAAAACCAAATTAAAACTCTTGATACTCGCACAAGCAACTATCCTCAAATCATTCATAAAATTTTTATTTTTTTTTCTGTATTCCTCCTTGCTTTCTATACTCCTTAAAATATAAATTCGCTAACTTCTCAATCATTTTATCAACAATAATAACTCTTTGGCAAGTTAATCTATCATACAACGGAAGAATCTTTGGGGCTTTCCTTAACTCATCTCTCACAACTTTAAAATTATGGATTAAAATTCATTATCTTGTTCAATCGCTTCTGCAATCAGCAAAGAATCATTTGTATTATCTGCAACAATTTTTCCATAAATATTTGTATCAAATAACACCCCTACCATCTTCCATTAAAAACGATTTTACTTTTAAATCTTCCCTACTTTTTTATATAGGAAAAATTAATATTTATCTTCGAGAACAACTAATTTTATAAAATATTTTTTCTTTAAGTTTCCGTTACTGCTGCTGAAACGAATCTTCGGATTAATTTTGCTGTCATATTGTTTTGAAAAAAAGAATATGAAAAAGAAGAATGTAACACTCGATAAAATCTTAAAAGTTTTATCGATAGTCGAGAAGTTAGTGGGTTTAATCACCCACTTCTTTTCGGTGAAGCCCATAGTCAACGCAAAAAAAACCATTAAGTAACTTCGGTTTCTAAAATATAATTTTTTACATATAAATTTTCAATCTTCAAATTTTTATTTCCTAAACAAAGAAAAAATATTGAAGTTGCACAGGAGAAAAAAGAAAACTTTTATAATAAAGAAAATATAATTAATTATATAAAATATTTTTAAATTAAGATATTTGAAAGGGGGTGATAAAAATGGCTAAAGCTAAAATGATGAATGAAAATTCTTTTGCTAAATTAGTAAAGGAACAATCTGCAATTGGAGAACTTATTAGAACGCGACAAGAAGAAAAACAATCTGTTATGAATGAATTTGATAAAGAAAAAGCAAGGTATAAAGCAGGTAAAATTTCCGAGGATACTATGAAATCTTCTTCTGCAAAAACAAATAAAGAACTTGTTAGAATAGATAAAAATATAAGAGAAAATATTATGAAATCTAATAAGTTGAGTGTGCAAATAAGAGAATTTGTTGTGAAGCAAGCACCAATAAGTTTTATTGCAAAAGTTTCTGGATTAACTTTGAGAAATACATCAAAAAAGAAAAGCAAAAAAAAGGTTAATCAGAAAAGACCTGTAAAAAAATCAGCGAAAATGACACGGTCTGAAGTTAAAAAAGAACTTAAAGCAGAAAAAAGATTTAAGCGATAATCCAATTTATTTTTTTATTTTTTTTATTTATTTTTTTCTCGTGTAGAAGCAAGGGACATATTTCTGTGGATTGCACATTATTTTTTTCTCCGCAATTCTTTTAACCTCCAACTTCTTTCTTTCTTAAATGAAATTTAAAGAAAAAGCATTAAAATTACACAAGAAGAAAAAAGGAAAGTTTGAAATTAAAAGCAAAATTAAAATAAAAAATAAAAAACTTTTGTCTTTGGCGTATAGCCCTGGTGTTGCTGAGCCGTGTAAAAAAATTGTTGAGGATAAAAAAAATTCCTATAAATATACTGCACGAGGAAATTTAATTGCAATTATTACTGACGGCACTGCGGTTTTAGGAATGGGAGATATTGGGGCTGAAGCAGCAATGCCAGTTATGGAAGGCAAAGCGATTTTGTTTAAAGAGTTTGCAAATGTTGATGCGATTCCTATTTGTTTGAATACAAAAAATGTTGATGAAATTGTAAAGACAATTAAGTTATTAGAACCAAGTTTTGGAGGAATTAATTTAGAAGATATTTCTGCTCCGCGTTGTTTTGAGATTGAAGAAAGATTAAAAAAAGAATTAAATATTCCTGTTTTTCACGACGACCAACACGGCACTGCGATTGTTGTTCTGGCTGGTTTAATTAATTCTTTAAAAATTGTGAAAAAAAATATTAAAGAAATTAGAATAATTATTTCTGGTGCAGGAGCTGCTGGAATTGCAATTACAAAATTATTATTGGCTTATGGTGCAAAAAATATTATTGTTTGTGATAGCAAAGGAATCATCAGCAAAGACAGAGAACTTAATAAATCCAAAAGAGAGATTAGTAAAATTACTAATTTAAAAAACGAAAAAGGAGAATTAAAAGATGCTATAAAAAATGCTGATGTTTTTATTGGAGTTTCAAAAGGAGATATTTTGAGTGGAGAAGATGTTAAAAATATGAATAGAAATTCAATTGTATTTGCTTTATCAAATCCTAATCCTGAAATTAAACCAAAAGTTGCAAAAGAAAATAATGCAAAGATTATTGCAACTGGAAGAAGTGATTATCCAAATCAAATAAATAATGTTTTAGTTTTTCCTGGAATTTTTAGAGGAATGCTTGATTATAAAATTAAAAATATTGATAATAAAATTAAAATTGCAGTTGCACAAGCAATTGCTAAAAGTGTGAAAAAATTAGACAGAAAACATATTATTCCTGATGTTTTTAATAAAAAAGTTGTGAGGAATATTAAAGAAGCTATGAGGAATTTTAAGACAGTTAGTTAATTCTTTAAAGTTTAGAAATGTTTGAAAGATATGGGAAACAAGGAAAGATTATATTGGATATTAGGAATTATTATTCTTTTAATCATAATATTTTATTCTGGAGAAAATTATCAAGAGAAATCTATCGCTGAAAAAGTAGTTGAAGAATCTGAAAAGCAAGAAATTTTAAAAAAGTCCCAAGAAATTATTAAAGAAAAAGATGAATTTCTCGTAACATATGTTGTTGATGGAGATACTTTAGAAATTGAAACTGGAGAAAGAGTAAGATTTGTTTGCATAGATACACCTGAAAGAGGAGAATCTGGTTATTCTGAGGCAAAAGAATATCTAAAAGGTTTAGTATTGAATAAAGAAATTAAATTAGTAAAAGATATTTCTGAAACTGGAAAATATGGGCGACTTGTAAGATATGTTTATTTAACAGACGGAACTTTTGTTAATGAATTAATTGTAAAAAATGGTTATGGGAAAGCGTATTGGTATGAACCTGATACAACTCTTTGTCCTCAAATTCAAGAAGCAGAAGATTATGCAAAAGAAAATGAATTAGGAATTTGGAAACAAGAAGAAATTCAACAAGAAGTAGAAGAAGAAATAATTTTTTCTGATTTAGAATATGATTGTAGTTCTAATATTTATAATTGTGGAGATTTCAATACATATGCAGAAGCCAAAGCAGTTTTTGATTTTTGTGGAGGAACTTCAAATGATATCCACAGGTTAGATGGTGATGATGATGGAGAACCTTGTGAGAGTTTGATATAAGAAAATTTTTTAGAAAATAATTAGAACACCTTACTCAACAACACTTGATTTAAAATAATTTTTATCCAATCTTAATTAAAAATAATCCTACCAGCCAATCCCTATTTTGATTGTCCAAAAATATCACTTTCTATTTCTTTTTGTTTATTGTCTTCGCTAAATTCATCTTCTCTATCTCTATCATCTTTGCCAATCATTCCAAAAAATTCTTTAAACAAATCCATAGCATCGTCCTCTGCTGATTCAGGTGTAACTTTTGCTGAATTCATTAAGCTTCTAACTTTAAAATACATTTTAATGCCATTAGTTACTTCTTTTACTCTTTGTATAGGTTGTGCTTTTCTATCCCATGGAGGTGACTCAATATGAGTTCCTTGCATATCTTTTTCTGAAGATAAAATCATTTCGTAAATTGGTTCAAAATTCATTTCAATTTTCACATCATATTCTGGAACCTCCTCTGGCAACATTGGTTCCATAGTCATTATATCTTCTTCATTAATTTTTACAAATAAATTAAATACGACTTCCTCTGTAGTATAATCTTTAAATTGAATAACCACATTTACATTTCCATTATATTTATCTGTGATTTTTTTAATTTTTTTCATGAAACCCTTGTCCTGTTTTATCATTTCTTTTTCTTCTTCAGTGGGTCCACCTTGATTTTCTCTTTTTAATTTTTCTTCAGGTGGTCCAGGAAATTCGTGATTTTTCATTGAATTTTTCATTTCATAAATAATAAATTCTTTAGGAGGAAAAACCCAAACTTTCATATAGGGAGTAATTATCTCAACCTTTTTTTCCATTTCTGGGAGTTTTACTATTTTAATTTCTTCCCAGAATTCTAAGCTTCCGTATTCTGTTTCATATTTAACATTAATTAAATTATAAGGTGGAAGTTGTTCTAATCCTAAGCATTGCATTCTCTCTGCCATTTGTCTTGAATTGTCTACGTCATTCCAGTAAAGTTCATAAATTCCAGACATTGCACCTTCCCAGTTTTCTGCAGAGTTAGGTAAATATTTTTCAAAGAACCAAGTTACAAATTCTTGATTAAATCCTTTTTCAAATTCTTTTCTTTGTTGAATTAAATTTTCTAAATCATATTTACACCAATCTCCCCCTCCTCTATCATAATATTTGTGTTTCAAAGATTCTATTTCTTCAAAAGGATCTCCCCAGCCACCAAACCAAATATGTCCAGCTGTTCTTCCTTTTTCTTTTCTACAACCTCCTCCAACTTGGAAAACTCCTTTTTCTTCTTTATGCTCTTCTTGGAATTCTTGCCACCAATCTTCTTCGCCACTCATACATTTTTTAATACAATCTTCGTCAGCACTACATTCTCCTTCACAGTTTTTACTTTCTTTATCAATATCACAATCCAGATGTTCTCCGCATGATTCTCTAATGCATTTTTCTACACAAGGCCTAACACATTCTTTCTCACACCTTCTTCTTTGTTCTTCTTCATGTCTTTCTCTATCTTCTTCATCTTGCCTTTCCCAATCTCCTCTATCATCATCTTTCTGTTCTTCATCTCTTTTCACTTCCCAATTATCATCTTCATGATCTTCAAAATCTTTTGGATATTCTTCTGGTGATTTGTCTGGTGAATCAATTATTTCTTTTGGTACGGGTTCCTCTGGTTGTGTGGGTTCTGAAACTGGCTCAGGTTCTGGTGCGGGTTCTGAAGTTGTTTCTCCTTCTCCATCTACAATGCTTCCAGTAATTGCACTAGTTAATTTCATAATTAAATAAGCAGGTAATTTGAAAATTATTTCTCCTGTAATTACAGATTCGGGTTCTGAAACTGGCTCAGGTTCTGGTGCTGATTCTTCCTGTTCTACAACTTCTTTTGGTTTTTCTTCAGGGATTTCTTCTACTTCTTCAGGTTCTTTTATTGGTTCTAAATCTGGAACTGGTTCGGACTCAGGTTCTGACACCTCGTCAACAACTTCATCTTCTACAATTTCGTCAGCCTCTCCTGTTGGTCCATCTCCTTCTTCATCTACAACATCAACTACTTGAGGTATTGTTACACATTTTCCGTTACTGCAAACATCATTCTCTCCCCCACAATCACTTCTTGCAACACACTCGCCTCCTACAATTTCTTCTACAACTATCTCCTCTATAATTTCTTTTTCTAACCCTCCACAATCAATACTAATTTTATTCCATAAACCATTAATACAAATTGCACTAACTAATTCTTCTGTGCCACACTGTTTTATTTTTTCTTGTCCTTCTTCACACTCTGCTTCCTTACACTCTTCTAATTCTGTAACTTGGCATAAACTATCTACACATTCTGCATTTCCACAAAGTGGATTTTGGCAATCGTCGTCGATTTCGCAAGTCATTGTTTCTTCAATACAAATTGGATTTAATGGGCAGCCTCGCTCATCCTTTCCACTAAAAATTACATTTCCTTCACATTCAATTGCAGCATGCTCGAAACAAATTGCACAATCTTCCACACAGGTTTTTTCTTCTCCTTCTTCGCAAATATGATTTCCACAAATAGTTTCTGTTGGTTTTTCTAATTCTCTTGCCTGACAAATTTTGTTAATGCAATAAAAATCAACTTCTATTGTAGTTGTTTCATTATTATTTTCGAGAGTATTAGTTCCCTTTCCACAAATTTTTCCCCCACATTGATCATCAGCACAATCTACTTGTTCGTTATTATTGTCGTCTTTATTATTATTACAAATCTCTTTTCCTTTTACTTTAAATTCTTCTATTAATCTTTTTTCAAAATCTGTCTGTTCAAAATAATATTCTTTTTTGTCATATTGTGCAAAATAATTCAAGTAAAATTGTTTTCTTGTTATATAATTTTGTTTTCTTAATTCATTTACTTTCTGTCTTTCTCCTTGATCTTTTTTTATCCAATAGTAAGGGTCTGCTTGTTCAAGTTCTCCTTGGTCTTCTTTAAAATCTTTAATTTCATCAAATGTCATTTCTGTTCTTTCTTCTTTAACTTGATCCCAAATATCATTTGCTTTTTTATTCCATGCTTCATTTAACATTTGAAGTTGGCTTGAATAAGACATAGCTTGATTGTAATTTCCTATCTCTAATAATTTTTTAATCTCATTTAATAATTTTTCTGCTTCAGCTTCGAAACTAAGAAGATTCATATTTTCAAATCTATTTTTTAAGTCTTTTTCACCTTGTTCTTTTGGATGTCTGAAATTTCCTCTTCCTTCTAAATGCATATCGAGATGAACCCAATTCCATTCGCATTCGTCACACATCTCTAATCTTATTATTACTTCAAAATTATCTCCTTCAAAAAAAATGATTTCATTAAGAAGAATTTTTTGCATTTGTCTTTGGTTTTCGCTTCCAAAAATAGATTTCATTAAATCCTCGCAGTTGCCTTGGCCTTGTTTAAAAAATTGTTCAAAAATCATTTCAGCGTTTACACTTTCTTTGGCTAATGTCTCTGCATTTGATCTGCTTGGATCTTCATTAAAAATTTCTGCAAGTAATTTTATTTCATTTATCTTGCTTTGGACATTCAATTGTTCTTCTGGTCTTTTAAATTCAATTTGAAAATGTAATCTGTATACAATTTCATTTTCTTTGAAATCCAAATTAACATCGTCTATAAATCTGGGTTTTAACATTGAAGGATATGCATCAAGTCGGATTTGTATTTTTTTACCGTCGAAGATTATTTTATTCCATACAGGAACATAGTAATCAAGTTTTTTTTCGTGTTCTTCGCCTTCAATCCAAACCCATTTTGTTTCTTCTTGGGGTTTGCCTAAAAAAGATTTAAGTTGTTCTTGTTTAAGAATTCCTCCTTCAAAATTAATCGCTCCTAAAAGTTTATTTAAATTTTGTCGAACAGAACTTATTTTAACTAAAAGTTGAACATAATTTAAATTTCCTGTTTCATATTCTTCAGCAAAGTAAGTTATTTTTTGAATTTCAGAATCAATAGAAACAGCAGAGATAATTGATAATAGGAAAACAAAAAACAGAAAGAAAATTATCACCTTTTTCATTGTAAGTAAATAGGAAAAAAGCATTAATAAAAGTTTTGTTGAAAAAATCGTGTCATATTAGCCAAAAATTAGATAAATAATATAGGCAAATGAAAATCATGACACTTCAAATAATAATGGATGTCCATGAGAAAAAGTCGGCTGTTTATCTTCATTTGCTTAATTCAGACGAAATAGAAATTATTCTAAAGCCACTTTATTTATTAAAGAAGTTATAGAAGATGAATCAGAGAATTAATCTATTTACTACCATTATAGCATAATTCTTCCCTTTTTTATATCAAATAGCAACATTTATAAATTTGTATCTACTAAATAAAGTATGGTCACGAAGTACGATGTTTTTGAAATTATTTATGAAAATAAAACTTCAATGAAAGCAACAAGGATAGCAAGGGAATTAAATAAAAATAAACCCGAATTAAAAAAGATTTATAGGATTTTAAATGAGTTGAAAAAAGAAAATATTTTATCTAAAACAAAAAAAGGGTTTAGCGTAAAAACTTCAGAAAAAACAAAATCGCTTTATGATTTAATTTTTTATTGTGTTCGCAATAATATAAATTATAATTTTTTATTGGATAAAAATATTGTGAAATTTATTAATGAAGCGTTAAAAAAAGAAGAGTTTGGACAAAAGGATATTAAAATTAATCCTAAAACTTTTAAGAAGTATGTTGGAATTTTGGACAAAAATGGCCTATTATTAATTAGCTCAAGGAAACCGTTGAGGGCAAGAATATTTTATAATACCTTGATTAATAATTTGTTAATTTATTTTGGATTTACTCACAAACCTCGTAGGGAATATAATATTAATTATTTAGATGAAATAAAAAAAGAATTGGCATTGTATAAACAATTAAGAAAAAAGAATGAGGTAGGATATAGGAAAATTGTTAACGAGTTTGAAATAAAGTTTGTTCAGCATAGTCTTTCATTAGAAGGAAATCCAATTACTTTGCCTGATACCGTAAAAATATTAAAGGATAAAATAATTCCAAGAGATCTTAAAAGCGAGGATGTGGATGAAGTAAAAAATTATCAGAATGCGATTTTGAAAATGCTTAAAGATGCTCAGACAGATAATAGATTGACTAAAGAAGAAATATTAGAATATCACAGATTGGCAATGTTTCATAAGCCAAAGATTGCTGGAATTGTTAGAAAAGAATCAGTTCATATACACGCTAATCTTAATTTTAAAATTGCAAAAGTTTCTGAAATTGATTCTAAGTTTGAAAATCTAATAGAGAAGTATAATAACTTTTTAGACCAAAAGAAAAGTTCTATTGAGGAGATAATTAATTTTTCTTCTTATTTCCATAATGAGTTTCAATACATTCATCCTTTTGAGGACGGAAATAGTCGAACGACTCGGCTCATAACTTTTCATTTATTGCATTCAAAAGGAATTCCAATGTTAGATATTCCTTTCGGTTTATTGGACGAATATCTTAGTTATACTAAGGGCTCTAAAAAAAGAAATGATAAAAAGCTTTTTGAAAATTTACAAAAGACAATATTATTTAATTTGAAGAAGATAAATGAGAGGTTGGATTAAGAAGAGGTTTTATTGTGGATAGAATTTTTGTTTAATTATCCAAATTATTTTTATGAGTTTTAATGAATTTGTAATAAAAAAAAGATGGAGTTATTTAATTGGTGGTTTATTGACTAGCTTTTTAGGAATCGGAATCATCTTGATAATTCTTAGTATTATAGGATTTATTCTCAATAAATATTTCATCTATGAAACAAGCAGGAGAAGAAATTCTTAAAAAAATATACAGTTAATGCTTCCGTTTGACCACGCTTGGGCAAACGCATGGTTTGCTTTTTGCGAAATCATACAAAAACAAAAAGTAAAGCTTTTAGTTGTTCTATGCTGAATTTGTCGGCGAACCTTCAAACCCAAAACATCATATTTTTAAATATACTAAAACTAAATTATATAATTAAGATGGTAAAAAATATAAGTTTTGATTATGATTCTGAACTAGATATTTTACATGTTTATTCTGACGAAATCAATGAAGGAGTTAAGGGTTGCTTGTCTATGGGAGATTTTAATATAGATATTGGTAACGATAATAAGGTTGTAGGTATTGAGGTAGAAGAGGCGAGTAAAATTTTTAATCTGTCGCCAGATATTTTGGTTTCTCCAGACAGTGTTAATTTAATTGTTAGAAAAACAGGAAATATGCTTTTTATAGGGATTGGAATAATTAGAGGAAAAATTAACACAACGATAAATGTAACTGCTCCGTCTAATAAAATGCCTTTGCAGGTTGCATATTAAATTCTAAGTCCATATCTTTTTGAAACTGCTTTTTCAAGATTTCTATTTATGGGTATTGCATTAAAAATTTTGATTGGAAATTCGTCTAAAAAATAACATATTTTTACAAATCTATTTTTACTGATTTCATAAATTAAAGTATAACCAAAATTATTTCCTAATCTTCTTTTGAATCCGTGAGTAATTAATTCTGTTTTATTAAATAATTGTTTTAATTCTTTCAACTCAAATCCGTGTTTTGGTAAACCATCAATTCCACTTAACCAATAATGCTTATGAATTTTAATCTCTTCAAAATTTATATTGGTTAAAACTTTTTTTATTTTTTCTAAGTCCTCTTTTGTCAAAGGAATATTTTTTTCATAATTTCCCATAGAGGAATGAAATACAAAAATAGTTATAAATCTTTTTGCGAGATTTTAGAAATACTAGGAGAAAGTCTTATAAGTTCCGAATTTATAATAAAAATATGAAATTGGCAATTGGTTGCATAATAATATTAATAATTAGTTTATCTTTTGTGCAAGGGGCAAATTTTCCTGCACCTTCAAATAATCCTCAAACACCACAAAAAACTATTAATTCTTGCGAATCATATAATATACCTGCAGGAAAAACATTATGTGTAGAACAAACTTGTCCAGGGGGAGATCAAAGCAAATGTTATTGTTCAAGAATGTGTGGTTCTTCTTCTCCAAATTCTATTGGAAATATTCCAAATCCCCAAGTAATTTCAGGCGGAATATTTGTTTCTTATGATAAACAACCTTCTCAAAAAGAAACAGATTGTAAAAATTCAGGTTGTTTTCTTGATAAAAAATGCTACCCTTATGGATATATAATAGATGATAAATATTGTGCTGAAGAATTTATTGTAAGATTTGCAAATGGTCAAGAAAGATATGCGAAGAAAGATATTTTTGCTAATCAATCAGAAACAGGAAAAAAATGTAATAATAATTTTGAATGTTTAACAAATTCTTGTTTGAATGGAATTTGCATAAATCAAAGTGAGGAAATTGAAAAAAGAATTGAAGAAGAAGTATCTAAAGAAATTGATGAAAGAAAAGAAGAAGCATTTGAAAAAATTGAAGCTCAATTAGAACAATTAAGTTACAACAAAACTTATTCTTTAGAAGTTGAGAATACTGTAATTCCTGTTAATAAAAATATAATGGAAAAAGTTTTTAATTGGTTTAGAGAGATTTTGGGTTGAAGAGGTTTTTTAAAAAATAAATAATTAAGTTTTTTTATGAATCATATCAAAAAGATAGAAATATAATAAAATATTCAAAAGAATAAAAAAAATTTGAAAAACTACAAAAACATTTTTAATAGTAAACCAATAAGAGTTATTATCTCTCAAGAAATTAATTTCATCAGCATACAATTTTGCGATATGTGAATAATTTCTATAATCATTTCTGTTTCTTTCAAAATTATTTGTAATTTCTTGTTCTTTAACACTTACTGGAATTGAATCTGAAGCAGCCAAACCATAGTAAATAACATTTAGTTGACTTTGTCTTGCTACAGAATGATAATGTAAATTTAATAATTCCTTTGTTCTCAAAGTATTCTCAAAATTATGAATTCTTGAATCGGAAATCTGAATTATTATAGCACAAAATATTATTATTACACTAATAATTCCAATAATAATTAATAATTTTTCTTCTTTTAATCTCATTATATAAAAAGATAGATAGAAATAATTAAATCTTTCCCAAAATAATTTCATCTATGAAACAAGCAGGAGAAGAAATTTTCTGTAAAAAATATACAGTTGAGGCTTTTAGTTGTTCTATGCTGAATTTGTCGGCGAACCTTCAAACTTACACAAGAACTCTATCAACGTCATCTTCTATGACGGCCTTAATTGTCTCGTTTTGCGGATGGCTTCGAGCTTAGATGCATTCAGCTCTTATCCAT
>JAUVHP010000042.1 GCA_030593225.1 archaeon | reverse complement strand
AAGTGATGTTGGAAATTATACAATTAACCTTACTGTAACTGATTTAAATAATGTTAGCGATACTGAAACATTTAATCTTTTAATTATTTCAAATCAATTTCCTTATTGGAATGATTCTTTAGTCACAGAGTATTCTGTTGTTGAAGGCGGAAGTTTTTATTTGAATCTCTCAAATTATTCAATTGACCATGAAGAAGAGGTCTTGACTTTTTCTAATTTTAGTACAACTCATTTTCCTGCTTTTTTCTTAAATACTACAAGTGGTGAAATTAATATAAGTGGAATTGATGATGAAGATGTTGGAGTGCATTTGGTTAATATTACGATTAGCGACGGATATTTAACAAACACAACAACTTTAACTTTTACAATTAATAATCTTAATGAAACGCCTTTTATTAAAACTCCTTTATTACATATACAAGATATAACTATTGATGGAGATTCTAATATGAATACTACTGAAGATAGTAATGTTATATTTTATGTTTTTATTAATGATACTGATTTTAATATTCGACAACAAGAATTTTATAAGGAAAATTTGACTATTAATTTAACTATTCAAGGAAATAATACTAATTTGTTTGAGCTTACTTTTGAATCATTTACAAATATTTTTGATTCAGGTACAAACTACTCAAAATATTCTGTTACATTTACACCAGTAAAATCTGATGTTGGGGTCTATAATATTTCAATTAATGTTAGTGATATTTCTGGATTAAGTGATTTTATTAGTTTTAATTTAACAATTAATTCTACAGAGCATAACCCGGTTTTGGCAGATAAAGATGATTTAATTTCTTCTATTGAAGAATCTATTTTAGTGGATTTTAATGCAACAGATGTAGATGAGGATGATGAAAACTTAATATTTAAGGCAAATATTACTTTAGGAGACGATTTTATTAATGGAAATGAAACTATTTTTAATACTACTTCTGGTATTTTAAATATAGGATTTAATTCTAGTATGGCAGGGGTTTATACTTTGAATATTTCTGTTAATGATACAACAGGAAAACAAGATTCTTTTTTATGGAATTTAACTGTTTATGATTATCCAGTTATTTTATTGCCTTTATCTTCGTTTGAATATTCAATGTCAGAAAATGTGGCTTACACATTAAATTTTAGTATTAATCATACTGTTGGAGATACTTTAAATTATAAATTATATATTGATGATGTTTTAAGAGATACAACAACTGGAAATGGAAATGCAAGCAATTTTTTATGGAATTTTACTTCTAATTTTACAGACGAAACAACTTGCTCAGGGAATGTTAATTTAAAATTAAATGTTTCTAATTCTAAGTTAAGCAAGGTTTCAAATTGGAGTTTGCAGATTGACCATAGCAATGCCCCCTTGATTTTTTTAGGAAGCCTTGTGCTTGGAACTGAAAAGAATATTGGTGGTTCAGATAATATTGATTCTGTTTCTGGTTCAGTTACTTATGATTTGGAGGATCACTTCTCAGATATTGATGCAACTGATTCTTGCGTTAATCAAAAAATTGGTTTTATTACAACTTTGTTAAATGGCTCTTCTTTAATTACTCATTCAATTACAAATTGGACAAATTCAGCCAGCTCCCCGTCTGCAACTTATACTAATCCAACCTCTTCTTCTTTAACCGCGAATTATAGTTTAGTTGCTTATGAATATGATATTCGTTATAATGAAACTTTAGAAAGCACAGTTTCTGCAAATAATTTTACACTTGAAATAAGTTCTGCAACAGCACCTATTGTTGTAGCTGCTCCATCTAGTGGAGGGAGTAGTGGAGGAAGTAGAAGTATAAAACCAATTTCATTAAAGATTATTGTTCCTGAACCGATTTCATCAAGGAGAAAAGACAGATTGGTTTTACCGATTTCTCTTTTTAATTCTGGAGAAGTTGATTTGAAAAATATTTTTTTACAAGCAAGTGTTTCAAAGGATGGACTTTTTAGAGAAGATTTAATTGCCTCTTTTGATAATTCTGTTATAGATCTTTTGAAGATTAATGAAAAGAGAGATTTAACATTAATTATCGACGCTAATACTGAAGAATATGGTCTTTATGAAATTACTTTAAATGCTACGGTTCAAGACCCGTCTTATAATGATTGGGCAAAGATTTTTATTAATGTTGAGGAGACTGAGGCAATTTTGGAAAGGATTCTTTTTACTGAAGAATTTATTACAGGAAATCCTGAGTGTGTTGAATTAACAGAACTTATTAATGAGGCGAGAATTTTTTTAAATGCTGGAGCAATTGATGATTCTTTTGATAAACTAAATGAAGCAATTGAAGCATGTAGATTTGCAATTGAACAGCCCCCGATTATTAGAGTTAGAAACCAATTTGAAAAATATTTATTTAATTATGTTTGGCTTATTAGTTTGGTTTTTTTTATGATGGGGTTTTTGTATTATTCTTATAGACGGAGAAAATTAAAAAAAGGGTTAGATGAAATAAAAAATGGTTTTGATAATTCACGTTTTAAGGAAACATTTAATAATAAAAAAAGGTTTACCGAGGTATAATTATTTTGTAAAATGAAAAAGAGTGTGCATAAAAGTCAGAAGTCAGAAGCTAAAGGAAAGGAAATCAGAAATCAAAAATCAGAAATCTGAGGTTATAAATAAAAAAAGTCGGGCAAGTATTAGCGAAGTAAAACAGGCCTCAAAATTACTTGCTGCTGTAAAAAAAGAAGTTGGGAATGTTTTTTATGGTCATGAGGTTGTGGTGGATTCTTTATTAAGGGCGATTGTGTGTGGAGGGCATGTTCTTTTGGAAGGTGTTCCAGGTATTGCAAAAACCCTTGTTATTAAGGCCTTGGCAAAAGTAAGTGGTTGTGAATCTAAAAGAATTCAGTTTACTGTTGATTTGCTTCCTACAGATATAATTGGTCTTACTACTTATACTCCGAAAAAAGGTTTTGAAGTTATCAAAGGTCCTATTTTTGCTAATTTTATTATTGCTGATGAAATTAATCGTGCACCTCCAAAAACACAATCTGCTTTAATTGAAGCAATGCAGGAAAAACAGGTTACTATTGGTCGTGAAACTTATCCTTTAGATTTGCCTTTTTTTGTTATGGCAAATGAAAATCCTTTAGAGACCGAAGGTGTTTATGCTCTGCCTGAAGCACAAATTGATAGATTTTTGTTTAAGATTAAATTTGGTTATCCTGAAGATAAACATGAATTAAGAATGATGGAAGAGAATGCTACTTTTAAAAAATTTGAAGAAATTGAAATGAAAACTATTTTGTCTCCTCAAAAAATTCTTGATTTGCAAAAATTGGTTCATAAGATTTATCTTGATGCAAAGATTAAGAAATATATTTTAGAGATTGTTAAGATGACTCGGGATGAGAAATTTCAGTATTCTGAATACATTGATTTAGGTGCGTCTCCTAGGGCGAGTATTGCTTTGTTTATTGCTTCTAAATCAGAGGCACTTTTGCGTGGGCGTGATTTTGTTTTACCTATTGATGTAAAAGCTGTGGCACACGATATTTTAAGACATAGATTAATTTTATCTTATAGGGCACAAGCAGAAGGAATAAATACAAACAAGATTATTGATTTTGTCATTGATAATGTTAAAAGTTTCTAAATACAATTCACAACCTTTTTAACTTTCTAATTCTTTAAATTTTAAAAGGTGATTAAAATCGTAGAAAGAAAATTAAATTCTGATATTGCTGGAAGTATAGCTCTTTTTCAATCTGTTATGAAGTCGTTTGAACTTAGAACAAAAATGTATCGGACAATGCTTAAGGGAAGGGGTTTGGAGTTTGATGGTTATCGTGATTATGCCCCTGATGACGATGCTAATGTGATTGATTGGAAGGCAAGTATGAGGGTTAATAAAATTCTTGCAAAACAATATATTGAGGAGAGGAATTTGAAAATTGTTTTTATTATTGATGTTGGTGAGGGTATGGTTTTTGGTTCGTCAGATAAATTAAAATGCGAGTATGCAGTGGAAGTTGTTGCGGCTTTGACTAATTTAATTCTTCTTTCTAGAGATAAAGTAGGATACATTCTTTTTGAAAATAATGTAAAGGAATTTGTTATGCCTCAAACTGGGAGAAAAAGTTTTGTTCAGTTTATGAATATTTTAACTAATGCTTCTACCTATGGTGGACGGTCTCGTTTAGATAATGCTTTGGATTTTGCTTTAAAATATGTTGATAAATCTGTAGCTTCAATTGTGCTTGTTTCTGATTTTATTGGTTTAGGCGAGGAGGTTAAAAATAAACTTTCTTTAATTGCTAATAGATTTGAAACAATGGCTTTAGTTATTCGTGACCCTCTTGATAAAAGTTTGCCTGATGTTCATGGGGAGTTGGTTATTGAAAACCCTGCAACAGGTGAAAGAATGTTGATTAATCCTGGTTTGGCTAAAGGTCGTTATGAAAGAATAGCACTTGAGCAAGAGCTTTTTGTTAAGAAAACTTTTTTTGATTTAGGGATTGATGTTCTTGCACTTACTACTGACAAACCTTTTGTTTCTAATCTTGCAACATTTATGAAACAGCGAGCTAAAAGTAAAAAAGGAGTTTTGGTATAATGAGTTTGAATTGTAACTTTTTTAGCACATCCGAAAATTATCTGGAAATCATTTCGAATGAAAGTAAAAAAGGAGTTTTGGTATAATGGAATTTAGTTTTGTAAATCCTTATTATCTGTCTTTGCTAGCAGTAGTTCCTTTGATTATTTTTATTCATTTTTTGTCTTTAAAACATAAGGGTGGCTCTGCCTTGAAGTTTGCGAATTTTGAAGCCATGTCAAAGATAAAAGGAATTGATTTGTATTCAAAAAATATTTCTGTTTTGATTTTAACTATTGTTATTAGTGTAATGATTATTTTTTCTGTTTCTGGTTTTACAGTTCACAGGACTATGAGTGCAAGTTCTTTTTCGTTTGTGATTGCTATTGATTCTTCTACAAGTATGGAGGCAGATGATATGACCCCAGATAGAATTACTGCTGCAAAAAACACTGCTCTTGAGTTTGTTGATTCTGCACCTCTTGGAACTTACTTTAGTGTTATATCTTTTTCTGGAAATGCATTAATTGAGCAAGGAATGACTCAGGAAAAATCCTTAATTAAAAATGCGATTAAGAATATTGATTTGAGTATTGTTAGTGGAACTGATTTATATGAAGGGATTATCACCTCTACAAATCTTTTGGTTGCTGAAGAGGCAGGAGCAGTTATTTTACTTAGCGACGGTCAAATTAATGTGGGGGACTTGGATGATGCTATTAAGTATGCGAATATAAATAATGTTTTGGTTCATAGTATTGCTATTGGAACAGTTGAAGGGGGGAAGACAAGTTATGGAATGTCAAAAATTGACGAGGATTCTTTAATGTCTGTTGCTTTTGGAACTAATGGAAAGTTTTTTAGGGCAACAAATGTGGAAGAACTTTCTTCTAGTTTTAATAATATTTTAAAATATGAAGTTAGGAATGTGTCTTTTAATCTTTCAAAGTATCTTACTATTACTGCTTTATTATTATTTATTTTAGAATATCTTTTGATTAATACAAGATATAGAATATTTCCTTGAATTGGTTTAGAAAAGAAAGAAATAATATCATAAATCAGCTTCTAAAACTAAAGAATAATCTTTAAAATTATTATTTCTATAAAATTTTATTGCTAATTCGTTCTGAGCAGAAGCCTCTACTTTTACTTTACCAACATTTTTTGTTTTACACCATTCAATGAACTTATTGTATAATTTTTTCCCAATATCTTTTGATCTAAATTTATTTAAAACAAAAGTATTTTCTAATTCAGCAACAATTGGTAAATTTCTATACTCTTGTGTTTTTATTAATCCCCCACATAGATAACCAACAATTTTATTATCAGTAATTGCAACAAGAACGCAACCATCATCTTTAGAAATTCTATCTTTATAGTATTTAGTTCCAATTTCTCCGAAAGTCCAATTTAAATTTAATAAAGAATCATATTCTTTGTGTTCTTTTTCAAATAGCTTAAGATTTAATTCTTGGACTTTTCTCAAATCTTTCATTGTTGCGTTTTTTATTATTATATTCATATTTCTGATAAAAATTTAAATCCCTGCTCGTCTTGAATGTATCCTGCTTTTGATTCTTTCCATGTTATCGACGTGGTGTATAAATTCTTCTTTTTTTAATGGTTTGTTTTTTGGAGCTTCTTCTATTTTATATCTTTTTGGAATTTTTACTTCTGGAACATTATATGTTGGATAAGGTTCTTTTTTTATATTTATTATATGAATTTGTTTTTGTTTTTTTAAGATTTCTTTTTCAATTTTTTTATTTTTATTACCTATTGTTTTTAGAAATTTTTTTATTATTGGACTTGATTTTGTTGGAATGAATTTTTCCATTTTTGGAATTGGTTCTGATTTTAATTTTTTCATTTCTTTTTGTTTTATTTTTATTTCATTTTCTAATAAGTTTATTTCTTTATTTGCTTTTTGAAATGAACTTTCCATTTGAGGCGACATTTTTCTTATTTCACCTAAATGTTTTGGTGTTATTGATATTGGAGGCCAAGTTTTGTTTTTATTTACTTCTATTTCTTCAGAATTTCGTTCTATGTTTTGAATTTGTTGTGCTGTTCTTAATTTTTCTACATGCTTTTCTCTTTCTATAATTTCTTTTTGCAAATCTTCTATTTCTTGATATGTTGATTTTTCTTTTGATTCTTTTTCTGTTTCTAAAACTGGAACTTTTAATTCTCTTGGAGATTCTTTAATAGCTTGTTTTATTTGCTCTTCTTGAGACGTCAGAATTGTTTTATTTGTTTTTCCAAATCTAAATAATTTTATCAATGGAAGATTTTGCAATCTTTGTCTTTTTGTTTTATATTCTGTTTGTATTTGAGGTGTTGTTGGAAGAGATTTTGCTTGTAAGGTTGGTTGTATTTGCTGTTCTTGTGTTTGCAATTTTTTTTCTTTTGCAAATTTGTCAATTAATTTATCTTCTGCTTTGGTAAATTTTGCAAATAAACTAATTTTTTGTTGAGAAGGTCTTATAGAATCTCTCATACTTTTTTCTAATTTTTTGAAATTTTTATCTTCTTGAACTTCGCTATTTATTTTTTCTAAAAGTTTAACTAAATCCTCTGTTTTCTTTAATTGAAGTTCTTCTCCAGAATAAAGTATTTTAAACATTTCTTGACAAAATTTTGAATGATTTTTTTTACCTTGTTTTTGGAATTTATCTGCCAATTCATAATAAGATGTTTTTGTATCTAGATTATATGAATCTCTAAATATTTCTTTAGCAATAAGATTAATTTTTCTTAATTTATTTTGCGGGTCTTCTTTAGTTGAAATTAATAATTTTATTCTTCTTGCCGGGCTATTGTCTTCTTTTTGTTGTTTAATAACTACTTTTCTTTTTAGAATTTTTTCTGTTAATGTTAGAAATATAATTACACTTGCAGTAATTATAAAAATTATTAATATTATTATCCATAAACTTGCTGATGATAAAATATTTAATACCATATATGTTTTAATTAAAATGAATATAAAAACTTGTTGGAGTCCTTATGATTATTAAATATAATAACAAGAAAATTAATTTATTTGTAAAAAAAGTTTCTTTTTTTGGAAAGATTTTTGGTTTAATGTTTAGAGGAAAAAACACTTCTAATTTATTATTTGAATTTAAAAAAAATACTCAGATGGCAATTCATTCTTATTTTGTTTTTTTTGATTTTCTGGTTATTTGGTTGGATAAAAATAATAAAGTTCTTGAATTAAAAATTGTTACTCCATTTAGTTTTAATATTTCTTCAAAAAAATCTTTTGCAAAATTAGTTGAGCTTCCTATTAACAATAAAAACAAGAAGATAATTGAATTCTTCGTCGGTAAACGATAGATTTAAATAGATTAATCGTGTAAAATTGTTATTCTGTTTTCGTTCAATTTAAATTGAATGTTAATATAATAAAAAGGAGGGGTGATATATATGGGAAAAATTATTAAAAAGAATGTGATTACGCGTAAGCCAGGACATCTTTACTATGTTGATGGTCAAGGTAATGTTTGTGAGGCAAAGATGGCTCGTGGTGGAAAGAAGAAAAAGAAAGCAGTAAAGAAAAAAGTTGTAAAAAAGAAAGTTGTTAAGAAAAAAGCTGTAAAAAAGAAACGTTAAGTAATCTTCTTTTAATTTGTTTTTATTTTTTTGTTATTTATTATTTTTTGTATAAATTTTTATAAACTATTTTTTTATTATGTTTTTATGAATAAACATAAATCACTTGATATTTCTTTAAGAGAAAATGGGTTTGAATTTTTTGGAGATTTTAAAAAAAATGATTTGTTAGATAAAACTTCAAAGATTTTGGCTGATTTAGTTTCTTTTAATATTAGTGATTATGCTATTTTACCTTTAGATATTTTAGTTGAAGGGATAGAAGAATTAAGAGATTCTCATAAAGATGATTTTTGTTCGTATGTTAAACTTACAGAAAAAGGAAATAAGAAATTTAGTGAAATAGGAAAACCTGCGTATATGTTTTTACATACAAAAGATGGAAGATTAAGAAAGCTTGGCAATTTTCCTGTGGAAGAAGATGAATCTAGATTAGAATCTCCTGAATGGCATACTGAATTATTACAGAAAGGTTATAATAAGATAATGAGTTGTGGGAAAGATAGTTTAGTTGATTCTACTTTTGAAATTTTAAAAGATTGTGGAAAAGAAGGTTTGGATTATTTGAGTTTGTCTGTAGATGTTATGGGTTCTAAAGATAGATTTAAAGATTTTGGTTTTTGCACAAATATTTTTTATGCAAGGTGGTAATTTTTATTTGATTAATTTTAAATAGTTTGGTTGCAAAAATAATTTATTGCATATTTTTTTCAAAAATATTTATACTCGCAAATATTGAAACGCTCTATTCCCACTCCGTGAAATCTTCTTTAAATTCGCTCTTAATTTTCTCACTCATTTATTTGAAATTTCAGAAGATGCTCACCCTTCTAAGATTATTTTTGAAACTTTTATAAAGTCGTGTTTCAAAAGTAATTTATGTCAATCATTTTAGGAATTGAATCAACAGCACATACTTTTGGAATTGGAATTGTGCGAAGTGGAAAAATTTTATCTAATGTAAAACGAGTTTTTACAACAGAAGAAGGAGGAATGATTCCTATTGATGTTGCTAAGTTTCATTGCGAAAATAAGAATGAGATTTATTTTGAAGCACTTGATGGGGCAGGAATTAGTGAAGAGAAAATTAATGCAATTGCTTTTTCTTGTGGTCCTGGTTTGGCACCGTGTTTGCTTGAGGGAATGAAGTTTGCCAAAGAATTATCAAAGCGTTTGAAAAAACCAATTATCCCTGTTAATCATTGTATTGCTCATTTGGAAATTGGTAAGACTACTAATGCAAAAGATTCTGTGATGCTTTATGTGTCTGGGGCGAACACGCAAATTATTGCTTATGCGTCGGGAAAGTATCGTGTTTTTGGTGAGAC
>JAUVHP010000015.1 GCA_030593225.1 archaeon | reverse complement strand
TTTCCTCCTAGTTCTATTATTTTATCTTCGATTTTATTTGCAATTTCTAAAAGTGGAACATCTTTTTTTATTTGTGGTTTAATATAATCTCTAACTTGAGATGCAATTTTTCCTGCCTGAATTATTTTTTCTTTATTCATTATTTTGAAAGATATTTCTTTTTTATAAAATGTTTTATTCTAAATTTTAGATAAACTTTATTAATTAATTTCTTTTTGTTATTTCATGAAACTAAAAAATCCTTATAGATTAATTTTTTTCATTATATTCTCTTTAGGTATTGCTTTATTGGTTGGTTTTAATTTAAATTATGCAAAATTGCTTATAGAAAAAAGTATTTTAGTTTATGGTTATTTGGCAGTTTTTGCTTTTGGTTTTTTAGTTGATTTTATTGTGCAGCCTATTGGGCCTGAAGTGCCTGCAAGTTTGGGTTTGATTTTTGGTTTAAATTTTTATTATGTTTTTTTGTTTGTTTTATTTGGAAGTTATTTGGGAAGTGTTATTAGTTTCTTTATTGGAAGAAATTTTTTAGATTCAGATATTAAACGAATTTGTAAAAGTAAGAAAAGAAAAAAATATTGTAAATTATTTCGTAAGTATGGAAAATTTGCATTATTAATTGCATCTGTTTCTCCGGTCCCGTATGTTCTTTTTTGTTGGTTATCTGGGGCGTTTAAAATTAAATTTACGGATTTTATTATTTTTGGATTAGTCCCCAGAACTTTTAGAATTCTCTTTGTAATGCTTTTAATTAGTTTTTTCTTTTAATCTTCTGTTTTTTGGAATAAAGTTTGTTATTTTTTCTTCTGAAGCTTTTCCGCAACCTAAAAAATCATTTTTGTATTCTGTTAAATTATGTGGTTTTTTAGAAAAGTTTATATAATTTAATTATACTGTTTATACATGATTGAAATAAAAACAAAATTGAGAAAATGGGGTAATTCATTTGGAGTAGTTGTGCCTCTTAATAAGATTAATCAGGAAAATTTACAAGAAGGGCAAGATATAAAAGTATTTTTGGTTAGAGAGAAGGTTAATCTTGGAAGATTGTTTGGTTCTCATAAATTTAAAAAACCAGTAGAGCAAATGATGCGAGAAATTGATGAGGAACTTTATAATGACTGAGGATATTTTTATTTTTGATACTTATGCTTTAATTGAAATAATGAATAAAAATAGAAATTATGAGAATTATATTTCTTCAGAAGTCATAATTAATAATTTTATTTTTGCAGAATTTTGCTATAAATTATTTAGAGAAGATGTTAAGGGGGCAGAGAATTATATTCAAGAAGTTGTTCCTGCTATTATTCATGCAGATAGTTCTGTTGTTAAGGAAGCTATGATTTTTAGGGTGAAGTATAAGAAAAGAAAAATGTCTATGACTGATTGCATTAGTTATATGATGGCTAAAAATATGGGTATCAAGTTTTTGACAGGGGATAAGGAATTTGAAAATTTTGATAATGTTGAGTTTGTAAAGTAAATATGATTTAGCTCTTTTCTTTTAATCTTCTGTTTTTTGGAATAAAGTTTGTTATTTTTTCTTCTGAAGCTTTTCCGCAACCTAAAAAATCATTTTTGTATTTCATAATTGCAAAACCTTTAATTCCTGTTTTTATATTTAATTCATTTCCTTTCATCCAAATTTCAGATTGTTCTTTATTTAATTCAAATATATTTTTTGTAATTTGGTCTTGCAAAATTTGTACACCTTCAATTGAAAGCCGTATTTCATTGTTTTGAAATTTGCAGAAATATACTCCAACTCTTTCAACATTTATTTTTAGGTAGTCGAGTTTTTTTATTTCTTTTTCTGTGAAGTTTCCTTGATATAGAAAAATTCTTTCTGCTCCGCGTTTTAATAAAATTCCTGGAATTGATTTTATTCCAAATTGTGTTTTTAGTTTGTTTTCTATTTCTGCTTTTTCGCGTGTGTTTAAGATTTTTATTGGGAGGTACATTTTGAAATTATTTTCTTCTTCTTTTATTTATGAATTTAATTATAATAAAAAGAATTGTTATTAACATAAAAAACATTAATGCATAAATTCCTATTCCAAGAAGAACTGCTCCTGCCATAACTCCTCCTAAACTTCCAATAGTTTTTATTTTAATGTACCAAAAAATTGTCCATGATAAAATTGCTAAACCAACTATTGCCCAAATAATTTTTCCAAAGTTATATATTATTTTTTTGTAATTCATTTTAAATTTTTATTTCACCCTCCTAAACTTTGAAATAAAAAATCCTTCTGTATTATTATCGTGAGGATATACTCTTGCGGATTTTTTTACTTTTTCTGAATATTCTTCATCCATCCAATTTGTTAAACCTTCTCTAGGATTTATTGGCAAATTTATTTTTTCAATTTTTATTTGATTGCCAAATTCTTTTAATGCCCAATTTGCGATTGCTTCGTTTTCTTCTGGAGCATGTGTGCAAGTTGAGTAAATTATTTCTCCATTTATTTTTAGAATTTCAAATGCTTTTTTGAATAATTGTTTTTGTAATTTGGATAATGTTTTAATTGTATTTGGGTTCCACATTACATAAGTTTTTGGAGAACTTCTAAGTGTTCCTTCTCCTGAACAAGGTGCATCAACTAATATTTTATCAAATTCAAAATTCTCTTTTTGCAATCTATTACATAATGCAATCCCATCTTTTTTTGTAATTATTGTGTTTGTAACTCCACATCTTTCTAAATTTGATGCGAGTATTTTTATTCTTCCAATTGAAACTTCGTTTGCTATAATTGAGCCAGTGTTTTTCATTTGAGCTGCTATTTGTGTTGTTTTGCTTCCTGGTGCAGAACATAAATCTAATATTGTTTCATTTTCTTTTGGTTTTAATGCAATTACTGGAAGCATGCTTGCAAGTTCTTGAATGTAATAATAACCTAATAAATGTTCTAATGCTCTTCCGAGTTCACCAGGAAGAAGAAGGGCGATGTCTGATGTCTGATGTCTGATGTCTGATTTCCGACCTTCCACAACCATAATTTCAGGATAATCTTCCCAAATTTGATTTATTTTCCAATTATATTTTTTTTCTAATTTTTCTTTTAGTTTTTCTGGAGTAATTTTTAGTGTATTGCATCTAAAAGATTTTACTGGAAGAATTTTCAAAATATCTAAATATTTTTGATAGTCCTCTTTTTCTGGAAGAAGTTTTTGCATTCTTTCTAAGAAGAGTGGTTTAAGCTCAGGGAGTTTTCTTTCTTTCATAAAATTTTAATGATTAAATGGATTTTAAGGGTTTTGGATTTATTTTTCCAAAAACAATAAAGGCAGAATTATATCGCTAATGCAACAAGGAATTAGAACTGCTACGAATACTATTAGAAATGCGATTATAAAATGCAGAGTTGTTGTGATTGTGCTGAATGCAATTAGATATAATAAACTTGCGAAAACAGAGAGGAATACATGGATTAAATGAGGGAGTTTAGTGTATTGAGTTTTGATTCCGATTATTCCTCCGAGTATTGAAATTCCGATTATGTTTATTGGTTCTTCAATTAGTGAAAGATGAAATGTTGTTTTTAGTTGAAAAATTATTCCTCCGAGATATGGGAAAATTATATCGCTAATTGTTCCTAAAAGAATTGAACTTAAAATTCCTACAATTAGTGCTTGTGTAAAATTTTTTTTGTATTTGTAAAATATTGCTGAGGAGACAATTGCTGAGGCGAAAACATGTAAAGGATGAATTACAAAAAATAATGATGAAAGATTTATTTTTTGAGTTAGAAAAATTAATGCCACTGCAATTAAAGTTGCGGTTAATGTAAATGGAATATGGTTTTTTATTTCTAAAGTAATCACCTTTAATTTTTTCATAAAATTTAGAAGAAAAATTAGTTTAAAATATTAATCTTTTATGAGAAATACTTTTTTAAAAATCACCCAAAGTAGTTTGTTTTTTTCCTTCAATAGTTTCTTTGATATTTATGCCAAAAACTTGAAAAATATTTTCTATGGCTGGAAGTATTTGTCTATTTAGATAATAATCCAATTCATATTCTCCTTTTTCTTCTGGAAGTTTTACTTTGTCTCGAACTAATTTACTTTTTGTTTTTGTTTCTGCTATATAGTATTCTATAAGTGTTCCTTGACTTAGTGGAATTTTTTGTTCAATCATTTTTTTTGCAGCAATGACATGTGGAGTTGTTGCAATGTATTCTGAAAGAGGTTTTTTTAATTGGGATTTTATAATTAAATCTTGTTTGTTAATTTCTTTTTGTTTTAATTTTTTAATTATTTTCTTTACATATTCTAGTGCTTTTTTTTCATTCCCATCTTTTAGTATTTGTTTTATTACATAACTTTGAATTTCACGTGAGAGTTTGCACCAATCTCTTCTTACTGTTTCAAATCCTCTTATTTTTATTTTACCTTCTTCGTCAATCATTGCGTATTTCTTTTTTGCTCCGGCAGTTCCTCCACGCGTTGTTACCCAAAGTCCTCTTTTGAAAAAATCTTCAAGTTCTAAATGCATTACTCCTGGAAGTTCATTGTTTAATTTTTTTAAAAATTTTAAGACCTCTTTTTTTGATTTTTTTTCTCTTGTAAATGCGACTGAATCAGTATCTCCAAATATAACTTTATATCCTTGTTTTTTTGTTTTTTCAATTATGTCTTGATTGAATTTTCTAACAAATGCAAGAATAGATGCTGAGGCCTCGTGCGAATAATAGCGTGCTCCGAAGAATGCAATATATCCGTGAGCTGAAGCTGATAAAACTTTGAATGCATTGCTTCGTGCGAGTGTTATTGGGTTTGGATTTTTTTTATATTCTGTTTTGAATTTTTTTCTTTTTTCAAAAATTTCTTTTAAAAGATTTGGAAAAAATCCTGGTTCTTTTGAAAAATAATATTTTATTTTTTTATTTTTTTCTTTGATTTCTGGAGATTCATATGCTCCTTTTTCTTTTTTTTCTAAAAGAGTGGATTTTGAAATATTCATTGAAATAATTATACTTGTGTGCATTGATGTAAAATCAAACATTGCGATATTTTCGTAGAGTCCTGGTGTTGGTTCGTAAACAAATGCTCCTTTTACACTTCCAATTTCTTTTCTTTCTCCTATTTCTTTATGTCCTGGTCTTTTTTCTGGAATTTCATTAAACTTTTCTAAATTATGTAAAATGTAACTTTCTGTATATTTTGATAGTCCATATCTTGATGTGTCGAAAATTGGCTCTTCAATTGTTTTTGTGAATTCTAATAAATCTGGCCAGAATTTTTCAAATAATTTGTAAGTTAAAATTGAATCATGAAGATTGTATTCATAATATTTTTGCCATTCATGTTCTTTTATTTTTGAAGAATGTTTTAGTTTGAATTCTTTTTTATTGTCGCCTAGAAATTCTTTTGCAACTTCGTTTAAAGATAAAGTTTCTGATTTCATGTATTGTGCGTAAGCTGTTCTAATAAATTTGAGCAAATCAATGTGTGTGATTCCGTTTATTTTTCCTGTTAATTGCACGCCTCTGCTGAATTTTGGTTGAGTGTTATCTAATCCCAGAGAAAGTTTTATTTTGTGTATGTCTGCTCGTGCTTTTAAATATGGTAAATCAAAACCATCTGAAAAATATCCAACTAAAAAATCTGGGGAAACTTTTTTTACATATTCTATAAATTTTTCTATGAGTTCTGCTTCGTCTTTAACATATTCCAAGAAATCGGATGTCAGATGTCGGATGTCAGATGTCGGATTTCTTTTCCAAGTGATAACTTTTTTGAAATTATCTGAGACCAATGAAATCATTAATATTTCTCCTTTTCCGATTTGAAGTTCATCTGTTTCTATATCATACGCAAGAATTTTTGGTTGGTATTTTATTTTATCTGGTTCTAAAGTTTTTATTTTTTCAACTTTTATACAAAAATCAACATCTAGATTCATATCAATTCCTCCAAATTCTTCTGAGTTGTTTAAGAGTTCTCCAGAGATTGTATACCAATGCAAAGGTTTTAATTTTTTTTCTATTATGTAATGTGTTGTAAATCCTAAATCATATCCTCGTCTTTTTTCTATTTCTTTGAAATCTAGTTTGCTTGCAATGTCGTGAAGGTCTTTGTAATTTGTTGCGTAAATTTTTAGTGCTTTTACTTTTTTACTTAGAAATTTTTTATCATGTAATTCAACTTTTTCTACTTTTGTTTGTCGCCCTTTTAAATCAAGTTTGATTTTTTCTATTTTTTTAGTTATTTTTTCTATTTGTTTTTGGTTTATGTTTTCTTTTAAAATAGCCCAAATATAAACTGGGCATGAATCTATCATACATATTCTTTTTCCTTTTTCATTTCTTCCTATGATTTTTGCATAGTTTCGTCCTTTGTAATCAAAATAATCGTAATTTATTGGAATGAATTTTGTTTGCATAGAAAATTTAATATAGTAAAATTTATATGTGTTTGTTTTTGATTAGTTTATGGAAGAAGGAGATTATGTAAAAGTCCAAATCCTTGTTTAGAAGATTTGGAAAGAAGCAATAATCTTTTATATTTCTATTATTTTATATTTTTATTGCAGATTTTTTCCAAAAATCTTTATACTCGCAATTATTGAAATGCTCGCCCGTTGGGATTAATTTTACAAAATTCTTAAATAGTTTATTTGCAAAATTAATTTATGGGACTTAGTATTCGTGAGATTATTCCTAGAAATGAGATTGAAATTTCTAGTTTGCGAGGGAAGATTGTTTGCGTTGATGCGTTTAATAGTTTGTATCAGTTTTTGTCGAGTGTGCGTCAGCCAGATGGAACGCCTTTGATGGATGATGAGAAACGAGTTACAAGTCATCTTTCTGGAATTTTTTATAGAAATCTTGCTTTACTTGAGCAAGGAATAAAACTTGTTTATGTTTTTGATGGTGAGGCACCTGAGTTAAAAGCAAAGACCCATAAGAAGAGAAAAGGGGCACGAGATATTGCGAGCGAGAGATATGAAATTGCAAAGCAGGAAGAGAATTTTGAGAAAATGAAAAGTTATAGTAGTCAGCTTTTGAGATTGGATGATGATATGATTAAGGAGAGTAAGGAATTGTTGAAGGCAATGGGGATTGAAGTTGTGCAGGCACCGAGCGAGGGAGAGGCAGAGGCAGCGTATTTGTGCAAGAAGAAAAAAGAAGTTTATGCGAGTGTAAGTCAGGATTATGATAGTTTGCTTTTTGGAGCACCTATTTTAATTCGTAATTTAACTTTGGCCCGACGGAGAAAAACTTATTCTGGTTATGTTGAAGTAAAGCCAGAGGAAATTATTTTAGATAATGTTCTAAAAGAATTAGGAATAAATTTAGAGCAATTAATTTGCTTGGGAATTTTAGTTGGGACAGATTATAATCCAAAAGGTATTCCTAGAATTGGGCAGAAGAAGGCATTGGGAATTGTTAAAGAATTTAAGACCTCTGAGAAAATTTTTGAGAGTGTTAAAGAAAAAATTAATGAATTAGATGAGGAGAATAAATTTGATTGGAAAATTATTTTTGATTTATTTGAAAATCATGATGTTGAAGATTTTGAGTTTGAATTTGGAAAAATTGATTATAATAAAATTAAAAAGATTTTAGTTGAAGAACATAATTTTTCTGAGGAAAGAGTTGAAAAGCAGTTGGATAGATTGAGGAAAATTGAGGATGGGAAGAAACAAGATTCTCTTAGTAAATGGTTCTGACGATTTATTTCCATTCGTCCGCCCAAGCGTGGTCGAACGAAAACAAACTGGGTTGGGGAAGTGGTTTTGAAATTATTTTAATCTCTTATATATTCTGTTAATTTCTCCTTGAATATTTTTTAGGACTTTATCTATTTCAGGATGATTTGCATCATGATTTGATTTATCATATTCCCACATAAGTTTTTTATGTGCATTTTTAAAATCTGGGTGCTTAGATTTACCCATTGCTACAAATGTTGGTTTTGCTTGT
The DNA here is from genome assembly GCA_030593225.1 of archaeon. Taxonomy (GTDB): domain Archaea; phylum Nanobdellota; class Nanobdellia; order Pacearchaeales; family GW2011-AR1; genus JAUVHP01. The sequence continues at coordinate 7,997 of JAUVHP010000015.1, read as the reverse complement.
TTCCATGAATCTTCTAATTTTTTTATATATTGTTTGATTTGGTAATCAAATGCTTCTTGTTTTGATTTTTCTATTTTTGCTTTTTGTTCTTCTACTTTTTGTTTTCTTCTTTCTTCCTCACCAGATTTTTTTTGTTGTCGTGCTTGATATTTTTGCTTTGCAAATCCTACTCCTTTTTTAATTCCTCCCCAAGGTTTTTTTGCACCACCTTTTAAATCACTTTTCCAATTAGGATTTAATTGTGGTTTGTTGAACCAAGATTTTTTATTTGAAGAATTCTCTGAAGGTTTTTTTTTAATTACCAATGCTGCTATAATAAATATTCCTCCAATGATTACTGTTGCAAATGATGCATATGCAAAAAATGTTCCATAAATTATAATAAAAATTCCAAGCATGAGTAAGAGTACCCAGAGGCTAAATCTCCATACAATAAAAATTGCTGCGGCTAAAACAATTAATGGCAAAAAAGTTGAAGCCACTCCACTTGATAATCCAATATTGTAAAATAAATCATAGTAAATATTTTGATAGTCAAAACCAGAACGATTAAGTCCGTAAATAATTAAGAATGATATTATAAATGAGAGTATTCCTGAAATTCCTTTTTGTGTTTTGAATGCTTTTGATAGTGAAAAATTTATTAGAATAAAAGATATTATGAATATTGAGCCTAAGATTGCTGTTGATGGGTCGAGGGAGTCTAATAGATTTTGTAGTGTTGCTGGGTAATATGCACTTACAAAATTAATTAAAAACAATCCTGAAATTAATGATAACCACTTTTTCATAAATAATCTAGTTTTTCTATTTTTATAAATTTATTCATAACATTTAAATCTCTATTTTTTAGAAATATTTAAAAGTGTCAAAATATAGTACAATTGTATGATAAATAGATACAATCTTCCTTTGCTAAAATCTTTAGGATTTTTTGTTGATAATCCTTATGAAGAAATTCATTTGAGAGAGTTTTCTAGAAGATTGAATATAAGTGTAAATACTGCTCAGAGATTTCTTGGGGTTTTTCTTGAAGAAAATTTAATTAAGGATGAGAGAAAAGCAAATCTAAGATATTTTAAGGCGAATTTAGATTCTATTGTGTTTAGAAATATTAAGATTACTTTTTCATTAAGAGACCTTGAAAAAACTGAGATAATTAATTCTTTAAAAAAAGAAGTTTCTCATTTAGTTTTATTTGGAAGTGTAGCTGAGGGTAGAGATGATATTAATAGTGATATTGATTTGATTGTAGTTTCTTCTAATAAAAAAAAGATAAGTAAATTAATTGATAATTCTCAAAAAAAATTAAATCGTGAATTAAATGTGCATATTTTTTCGTGGGTAGAATGGAAAAAGAAGTTTAGAGAAAACAAAGCATTTTATAGAGAGGTTATTATTAGAGGGATAAATTTAATTGGTGATTTGCCTATTATAGAATAGTTAAAAATTTGTTAAAATATATCTGATTATTTGAAATTTTAGCACTCCCTATAATGAAGTGTCTATTCGCACTCTGTGAAATCTTCTTTAAACTCATACATTTGTTTATTAGAAATTTCAGAAGATGCTCACCCTTCGAAGATTCTTTTTGAAAAATCTTAAATAGTTTGTTTTCAAAAAGAACTTGTTAAAAATTCTAAGAAGGGAATATTTAACACTCCTTACAATGAAGTGTCGCCCTTCGGGGTTCTTTTTGAAAAATCTTAAATAGTTTGTTTTCAAAAAGAACTTATGGAACTTGAAGAGTGTTTTAGGAAGAGGTTGTTGAGGAAAATTTCTCCAGATAAATTGAAGTCAGGGAATTCATTAAAAATTGCAGAGAATAAACTTTTGCGAGCTAAAGAATTATTTGCCAAAGATTTTTTTAATGAGGTTTTGGTTTCTGCATATACTTCTATTTTTCAATCAGCGAGGGCATTATTATATTTGAATGGGGTGCAAGAAAAGAGTCATTTTGCAACTATTTTGTATCTTGAAAAAAATTATTCCAAGAAAATATCTTCTTATTTAATTGAAGCATTTAAAGTTTATCAGTTAGATAGACATAAAGTTCTTTATGATTTACTTGACGAAATTTCAAGTGAGGAAGCAGAATTGTCTATTGAGGATGCAGAAGGATTTTTAATTGAGATAAAAGAATTAATTAATAATAAAAAATGAAAGATAAATTAAATATAAAATTTTCATTCATCTGAAAATTACTGGAGATTATTTCAAATGAAACAAAGAGCATTTAGTGTTTTGGGAAATATTGCGATTGTTAATTTTTCTGATGATGCAAAGAAAATTGAAAAGCGAAAGTTTGCTGAGAAAATTTTGAAAGAGCAAAAAAATATTACAACTGTTTTAGGGAAGTCAGGAAATTTTAGTGGGCGACTTAGAAAAATGAAGACAATCTTTTTAGCTGGAGAAAAAACAAAAGAAGTTTTGTATAAAGAGAATGAATGTGTGTTTCGTTTTAATGTTGATACAACTTATTTTTCTCCTCGTTTAAGTAATGAAAGAAAAGAGATTGCTAAATTGATTAAAAAAAATGAAAATGTTTTTGTGATGTTTGCAGGTGTTGCACCTTTTTCTATTGTGATTGCTAAAAATTCTAAATCAAAAAAAGTTTTTTCTAATGAAATTAATCGAGAGGCAAATAAATATTGTGAACTTAATATTAGTTTGAATAAGTTGAAAAATAAAATTGAATTGGTCTCAGGAGATGTTAAAAAAGTTGTTGGGAAATTGAATCAAAAATTTGATGTTATTGTAATGCCTCGTCCGAATTTGAAAGAAACTTTTTTAGAATCTGCGTTTAAATTATCTAAGAAGAATACGCGAATTTATTATTATGGATTTTGTAAAATTAATGAAGAGAATTTAATTGTTGAACAGATAAAAGAAGAGGCCAAGAAATTTAAGAAAAAAATTAAAATTTTGAAAGTAAAAAAAGCAGGAGAAATTGCTCCTTATAAAATTCGGTTGAGGGTTGATTTTAGGGTTTTGAATTAGTAGCAAAAAATATATAAACAATTGTATATATGTTTTTATATGAAAAAAGTGGGTGAATTCTATGACAAGTGATGAATTAATGAATTTAATTTTTGATAAAAACAAAACTTTTGAGGAAAAAGAATTTGAATTATCTAGAGATTTAAATAATGAAGTTAGCGGATTATCTCACATTCTTTAGTTTTTCTATTTTTTGAATTAATTTTGTTCTTTCATTTGTATAAAAATTTCTTAATATAGATATTTTTTCTTTTATTTTTTGTTCTTTTAAATCATATCTTCTTTTTTCTTCATCTAACCAAATTCTTAAGATTATTCTTTCTAAAGATAAGAAAAATAAAAATAAAATTACAATTAAAGTTACAATGGGTTTTGGAAAACAATAAACTAATATAAGTTGTAATATAATATATGTTATTAAGAATAATATATTTGTTGTTTGTTCATGTTTTCCTACAAAATTTCTTAAATTGTTACATATAGCTTTTTCTATATAATTAAAAATTTTCCCAATCAAGGTAGCCATAATTTAACTTAGAAATATTCTTTAAAACTATTTAACTTCTAAAAAGGTTATTTTAATTTACAGCTGTTTTTCTTTTTTCACAGCTGTTGGAGCTTCACCAATTCGAGCCCACACTTGCGTTACGACGTTTCACAAATTGATGCAAGTGTAAACTCTCACCATGCCAGTGGCACTCCTCTGAGTCACCTATAAACTTTTCTCTTTCTTGACAGCAGTAGGTGCCTCTCCTTATTCGAACTTTGTGAAAGCTTCTTTAAACTCACTTTTTTGAAACGTTGTTCGTTTATTAGAACTTTCAAAAGATTCTCACCGTGCCATCTGGCACTCCTCTAAAGCACCTACAATCTTTTTTCTTTTTTCACAGCTGTAGGTGCCTCTCCCCCGTGCCAGGTATATATCGGTCGCATTCGCATTGGGTAAATTCTTTCTGAATTATCATCTAAAATTATTGCCGAACCTTTTAGTGATGGAAGGTCGTCCATTTGTTTTTTTATTGTGTCAAGCATATAGCTTTGCATAATGTGATTTAGTGCTTCAACGTCGGGCTTGGAAGTTACTCTGTGTGCTATTACAATATCTGCTTGAGTCATAACGTCGGTGTGGATTTTTCCAGGTTGCTGTGTTGCTAAAATTAATGACAAACCAGGTTGTCTTCCTTCTCTTAAAATTTGAACAAGTGCGTCAGTTGCAATTGTTTTTTCATCTTTTGGTAAAAATTCATGGGCTTCGTCGATTACCATCCAAACTAAAGGCGTTTCTTTTTTTTCTTCCATTGAATTATAACTAAGTCCTTGTGTTATATCTTGGATTTCTTCTTTTTTTCTTGCTTTCATTCTTTGATTAAATATTTTTCTTGACACTAAACTGATTACTAATGCCCGAACATTAAATGCTCCTATAGAATTGTAAACACTTAAATCAAGAGTGGTTGTTGTTCCTGCGTTTATTAGGTCTGTTATGTGTGTTGCATTTTCTGAAGATTTGGCAAAAATTCCCCATGTTTCTGCTGCTTCAAATAATCCAGCTGCTGCGTTTTTTGTTTCTAAAGAAGTTTTTTCATCTTGTTCAATGTTTGTGATAACTTCTTTTAAATTATAGTCACCTTTTTTTTGCAATTTATTTAATGTTCTTTGAATTAAAACTGAAACAGGATTTGTAATATCTAAATTAAATGTGAGTATCCAGTCCTCTGCATTCATTTCCATTGGGTCAAGTGCGAATTTTTCATCAATTGGAATTCCTTGTTCTAAATAATTATCATAATGACCATATGGTACAAAAACTTTTATTGGCAAATTTTTGGGTTGCAAATTCCAATCTCTTAAAAGTTCTTTGTCTTTTTCATTTGAATATTTCATTGTCCAGTAAATTCCCATTGTGTCAAAAATTAGTGGTGCGATATTTTGACTTACTTCTTTTGGAAGGTTTGACATTTCTTCTGTTAAAACTCCGAGAGTGTAGGATTTTCCTGAACCTCTTTTTCCAGCCACGAGGATGACATGACTTTTTGCAACATCCATTAAAATTCTATTGCTCATTGAAGTGTGTTGCCCCATTTTTACATAGCCTTTTCCAATAAGAATTAATCCTTTATCACCGAGAGCTTTTTTGTCTGTTGTATTTCTTCCAATTATTATATCATATGGCATATTGAGAAAAAGAAAGAATAGTTTAAATTATTTTGTAATTTTTATTTATTTGTGGAATTAATTTTGTGATTAACTAATTTCACCAAAATATTTATAAAACATTTTTCCATAGTTTTTTTTATGGATGAAAAAAAGGACGAAACTGAAATTGAATCTGGTGAAAAAGAAGTAATTAAATCTGAAGACAATGAGAAAAAATTAGATGACGATAAAAAAGAAATTGATAATTCTGAAAAAAAATCTGAAGAGAAAAAATTTTCAGTTAATGATAAAAAAGATAAATTAATTGAAAAGGCAAGAGAAAATCCTTGGATGGTTTCAACTGTTGTTTTAGGAATTTTATTTTTAGGATTTTTATTTAGTGGTTCTGGTTTTACTGGAAGTGTGATTACTGGTGGGGCTATTGGAGTTTCTGCTGATGTTGCATCAGATAATTTTCAATCATTCGCATTATCAAAAGGAATAGATGTTGAAGTTAATGATATTCGTGAGAAAGATGGATTATATGAAATTAGTTTTTCTACTGAAGAAGGTGATTCTTTTGTTTATATTACTAAAGACGGAAAAAATATTGTTAGTGGTCTTATCCCTTTAGTTGTTAGTGAAAAAGAATCTATTGATACTTTGGAAGTTCCTAAAACTGATAGACCTGAAGTTGAATTATTTATAATGACACATTGCCCTTATGGGACTCAAGCAGAAAAAGGTTTTATTCCGACGATGAAAGCATTAGAAGGTGTTGCAGATTTAAAGATTAGATTTGTTCATTATTTTATGCATACTAATAATCAAGAAGATGTTGAGACGCCAAGGCAGGTTTGTATAAGAGAAGAGCAATCTGAAAAATATTTAGATTATCTTGAGTGTTTCTTGGGAGGAACTTCTGGTTCTGTTGAAGAAGCTTTGGCTTGCGAAGTTAAAATAGGGATTGATTCTGATGCATTGTCTGATTGTATTGATTCAGGAAGAGGAGAAGAATATTATGCAGAAGATTCAGCATTAAGCAAGAGTTATGGTGTTCAAGGAAGTCCTAGTTTAGTTATAAATGGGGTTCTTGTAAAGAGTGGAAGAGATTCAGAATCATATTTGAATGTAATTTGTTCTTCTTCGTTTAATGAGGTTCCTGAAGAAGAGTGTATGGCTGAACTTTCTAGTGTTGCTCCAAGTCCTGGTTTTGGTTGGGAAGGAACTGGTTCTGCAAGTACTGCTCAATGTTGATTATACAAATACTTTTAATTTGATTTAGATATAATTCCTTATGTTTAAATTTTTTGAAGAAAATTATAAATTATCTTGGTTTATTACATTGGTTGGGGCTGTTTTAATTTTTTGGATTTCTAGTTTAGATTTTGGTGGAAATGTTATTGGTGATAAAGGTTGGATTTCTGTTTTTTATCATTTCTCGTCTTTTTTTTGTTTTAGTTTTTTCTTGTTTATTTCTTTAATGCGTGGAAGAAAAAATTATTTATTATTTTTTGTAGGATTTTTGATGTGTGTGGTATATGCAATTCTCGATGAAATACACCAGTATTTTGTGCCTTGGAGATTTTGTGATATTTTTGATGTTTATGTGGATACTGCAGGAATTATTTTTGCTATGATGATTTATTTTGTTATTGTTTTTTGGCGAGATTGAATTTTATTTCTTTTTCATTGACTCTGCGTTATTTCCTTCCTTACATAGATGACTATGCTACAGAAGTAAAGTGCCTTGATTCAATAAAAAATAATTTAAAATTTGGAAATAGAAAAAAAGGAAAGAAGACTTGGAGGAATTAAGATAAAAATTTAATAAATTAATAAAATATTTTTTGATAATAAAATTTCAATGGAAAATTAAAAATTAAATTTCTTCCCTACAAACATATTCAACTTCCTCTTCTGTAAGTTTGAGTTCTTGTGCTATTTGTGGATTTGAATTTACAATTTGTTTTATTATTGGAAATTCATTTAATGCTCGTTTGCTCCCGACGTGAACGTATTGTGCGTATTTTATAGCTATTGATTTCTTTTTTGCGTTTCTTTGATTGTTGAGCCAGATTTTTAGAATTCTTGCAGGTCTTTTGTAAGTTGAAAATCCTGTTTTTGGATTTTCTTTTGCACTTGCTATTCCGTAACTTAAAAAAATATTTTCATAAACTAAAAATCTCCAGTATTGCTGTTTGTAAATTCGCCCTTTGAATAAATCTGTTTTACTTAGAAGTTCGTATGCTCGTGCGAGTTCTTGTCCTTTGTAGTCGGCTGGAATGTTTTCTTCTACCCAGAGAATAATTTCGTCTATGTTCATGTTTACTGAGTCAAATGTTTTTAGCATTTCTATTGAGGGTTTTTCTTGGAATATTTTTTTTAGTGCCTTGAAAATATCTGTTTCTTTGTTTCTTTCATCTAATTCTATTTCTTCTTGATTTTCTGTATGAACAAATGTTTGCAAATCATTTATTGCTGCGCGCAAGTCTCCTTTTGATTTTATTGCTATTTGATTTAGAATTTTATTATGAATGAATTTGTTTTCTTTATTTAGGATTTGAATTAAAATATTTTTAATAATTGAGGGTGCTATGTCTTTTAGTTCCACGAGTTCTGTTTTTTTCCTTAGAGGTGAGAGTTTTTTGCTCCATGTGTCGTTTGCAGTTATAATTATTGGATAGGTTGTTAATGTTAGCAATGAAATTATTTCTGTTATTCCTCCCCTATCTGTTCCTGAAATTCCATCTGCTTCATCTACTAAAATTATTTTATTTTTGTTTGTTAGAGATTGTTGTTGTATTGCTGGTTTTAATATTTCTTGTAATTTTCCTTTGTTTCTTAGGTCAGAGGCATTT
>JAUVHP010000046.1 GCA_030593225.1 archaeon | reverse complement strand
TTAGATGTTCCAACATAAATCATATTATAAGCAAAATCATTTCGTATTTCAGAACCCCCCTTAATTGCATAAGCTAAATTTCTTTTTTCCCTTATTTCTTGAAATAATCTAGAAGATAAACCATCTGCCATCATAACATTCAAAACTCTCGCAGCATAACTTTTTTTATCAACAGCCAATGGAACATGATATGCCAAAATCAAATTTGCTTGGTCAATACCTTTTCTTTTTTCAATTGCAGAACCATTTTTTATTTTAATTTCCATTTTAGGAACTTCACTTTTTTCTTCACCAAAATTATCTTCAGCAAATTTAACAAGTTCATCAAAATTAGCATCCCCTACAACACACAAAATTAAATTATTTGGGGAATAAATTTTCTTAAACTTTTCAACAATTTTATTCCGATTAATAGAATTCAAACTTTCAATATTTCCAAGAATAGACATACTCAAAGTTCCTTCATAAAGATATTTTTGAAGTTCATTGTAAACATAATGAATCGGACTATCATGATAAAGTTTAATCTCTTCAAAAATAACTTTTCTCTCTTTTTCTAATTCTTTTTCATCAAAAAGAGAATTTTTAATTATATCACTTAAAACATCCAGAGCCAAATTCAAACTTTCCGACGGCATCTTGCACCAAAAAGCAGTAATATCTTCCCCAGTAAAACCATTTAATTCTCCACCAGATTTTTCAATTTCTTCTGCTATCTGTTTAGCATTTCTTTTAGAAGTTCCTTTATATAAAAGATGTTCAATAAAATGCGAAATTCCTTTTTCTTCAACAGATTCATTAACCGCACCATTACGCACAGCAAAAGCAACACTCACAACAGGCAAATTTCTTTTCTCAAGAATAATAGTCATTCCGTTAGACAAAATTTTCCTCTGAAAATTTTGACTCGGTTGAGCTTCAGCATTTAAGCAATGCCTGCCAAGAACCTTTCTCTTAAAATCAAAACTCATTAATAAAAAATAAATTAGAACTATATAAATATAATTACAAAATTTAAAATAAGAAAAAAACCAATGCCCCAATCACAATTACAGTCCCAATTGCAGCCCAAAACCACCATTTCTTTAAAAAAGACATCTTCTCAGAAGATTCACCCTCTATAGGCAGAGTAGTCTTTCCATCAGGCTGGGTTTGTTTTGCAATACCTTGTGCCTTGCCATTTGTATTTTTTTGTTCACTAATAGCTTCCATTATTAAACCTCTTATTTAATTATAATAAATATAATAAAAAAGAGATTATAAAGTTTTTTACTTTTTACTAAAAACAATATACCTCTCAATTCCTAATTCAAAATCATCTAAAACATTAAAATTCTCTTTAATAAAATTAATAATCCAATTTCTCTTTGCTTTAAATTTATCACCACGAATCATACTTTGTGTTGCAAAACTAAGAACAACTCTATCAACCAAAGGAACAATTTCTTTAAGTAAATCTTTAGAATAATTTCTCTTCATAATTTCCAAAGAATCAATTGTTTTAAACAAAAAAACAATTTTCTGCCCCTTGTAAAAATCTTCTCCTAAGATTTTTCGGGGCCTCGTAGAGGTTCTCGCACCTCCTTGGTGTACGCCAATGGTAATGTGTCCCATCTCTTTTTTTATTAAATTCTTAATCTTCTCTAATTCAAATAAACTCAAATGTATTGCATTTCCATTAATCTTATTTTTCTTAAAATAATAATTCATTAAATTCACTAACTGCCCCATTGCCTCAACACCAACATATTTTATTTTGCACGAAAACTGTTTTAAAAAATTATAACTAAATCCATTAACACCAGCACCCAAATCAATCAAAGTAATTTTCTTATCCAAATTTTTAAAAATTCTTTCATAAAGTTTCTCATAATAAGGTAAACGTTCTCTCGTAGAGGAATGCCTTTTTAAAATCCACAAAAAATCTTTATCTTTAATATTTAAAATTTTAGAACTTGTAAAAGAACTAAAAACTCTAAAAAGAAAATTTCTAGTTAATTTTATTTTTTCCTCATCAACATAATTTTCATTATCAAAATTACCCAAAGCTAATTCAACATCTTTTTTTGGAAGCTGTGAAAATTCTTTTTTTTGTATTATTTTTTTAATTAATTCTTTAGTTGATTTTTGCAAAAATCGACTATCCAAAATCTTTGATTTTAATCGTTTGTTCATCTTCTACTAATAAACTGACTTCCTTTTATATAAAATCTCATTGGTTTTTCTAAATCTTTTGTTACCCCAATTCTAAAACTTTCAACTACTTCAAAATCTTCCTCACTATTTTCTAAATTCAAATCTTCTAAATCAAAAATATTTTTTCCATGAATTAATTTATCAATCTTCAAAGCACTTGTTAAAAGCCCAGGGCCACAGCATCGCAAATCAAAATTTAATGGCTCAATAGCTCGAATTAAAACCGCACTTGGAATTCCTTTTTTATCAGTAACAAAGTTTAACATTTTATACATATGAACATTATAAACCAAAATTCTACCAGCCCCTTCCCACATCATCTCACTAATTTTATTTTTTCCTCTACTTGCTCTAGATGCAGGATCATCTTCACCAAAATAAGCCTCTGTCTCAACAATCTTTCCACGAAATTCTTTTCCATTAATTTTTCTAACTAAAATTTTTCCTAAAAGTTCTTTGGCAACAACATCTGCTCTTCTTTCAAAAAATTTCTTATCTATCTTTAGGTTCATTTTAAACTATATGAATTTGCATCAATTAAAAAATTAATCTTTAATGTGAAACTTAATCAACTCATTAAATTTTTAAGTTCATTTAATTTATAGAATTTAGCACCAAAACATATAAATAGTAGAAAAGATTATTCTTATTATGTCTATCTATAATTCTATGAAAAAAAATTGGAAAATTTATTGTCTTATGTCATCCATAATTTATATTGAAGAAATGAGTAAACCAACAGAACATATTCAAATTAAAAAATACAAAAATAAAATCTACAAATGTTTATGTTTTCATTCATTAAGATTAAAAATGAAAGATCCAGAATTTGTGAATAAATTTTTTGAGATAACAAAATTTTGGGAAAATAAAAAGAAAATAAATTTCATTGGTAAAACCTTTAATAAACCTAAAAAAGAAAAATATAGCAATCAAGATGTATTATTTTTTTCTCCAATTTGGATAAATCACATTCTATATGAAATCGGAAAAATTCCTAACAAATATTCTTTTGAAACCGCTATTAAAAGAATTGATCATTTAAAACAATATAAAAAAATTCCAATAAACAAAAATAAATATGAATTAAATAATTTGTTAAAAAATAAAAAATTGGCGGCAGGAGCATTTATTGTAAGTATGGATTTAGAATTTAGAGGAATTCAAGGAGGACGACCTTCTTTGTGCATGAGTGAAAAATATAAAGATTTTTTAGAATTCATGTTAAAAATAGCAAAAAAATGGAATTGGACAAACAATGAAAAATTATCTTCAGTTAGTATTCAACATAGTCTAAAAAGAGGAATAAAAGCTTCTCCCCAATTTGAATTCAGAATAAACATAAAAGGACTTCAAGAAATTCATAATTTGGCAGGACCATTAATAAATTCACATAAGGAAAAATGTATAAAATTTCATGTTAATAGATCAAAAAAATATATTAATCTCGGCCATAATCATAGAAAGAAAAAACCAAAAGAAAAAATATTAAAATATTTAAAAGAAAATCCAAATTCATCAACAACCGATTTACAATTTATTACAAATACTGGAACAGATGTTGTTTTAGAACATTTAAAAAAATTAGAAAAACAAGAAAAAGTAATTAAACAAAGACGTGGTAAAAGATATATCTGGAAAATAAAAGAAAATGACAACTAATGCATCTCCGTTTTTCAACAAAGCACAAGAAAAATTTTTAGCTGCAGAATCAGATGAAGAAAAAATAATCTGTTTAAAAGAAATGATTAAGGAATGTCCAAAACATAAATCATCCGAAAACATGCTTGCAAACTTAAGAACTCGTTTAAAAAAATTACAAGAACAAGCAATAAAAGCAAAACGCTCAGGAAAAGGAACACAAGTAGGAATAAAAAAAGAAGATATGCAAATTGTTTTAATAGGAAAAACAAACTTAGGAAAATCTGCACTTCTTAATATTTTAACAAATGCACAACCAAAAATATCTGAAATAGAATTCACAACTCAAAAACCAATTATAGGAATGATGAATTTTGAGGGAATTAATATGCAACTAATAGAAAATCCTGCAATTGATTCAGAATATTTTGATAAAGGGTTAATAAATTCTGCAGACACATTACTAATTATCGTCGACAAAATAGAAGAAATACAAGAAATAAAAAAACATTTAACTAAATCACAAGCCAAACAAATAATTGTTTTCAACAAAGTTGATAAATTAACAGAAAATGAAAAAAGAAAATTAAATGCAACTCTAAAATCTAAAAAATATAATTTTGTTTTAATCTCAACAAAAACAAAAGAAGGTCTGGAAGAATTAAAAAATAAAATATTTCAAAGTTTTAATAAAATAAGAATTTACACAAAAGAACCTCATAAAATTAAATCCCAAAAACCAATAATAATGAAACAAAATTCATCTGTTCAAGACATCGCTGAAAAAATTCTCAAAGGATTTTCTAAAAAAGTAAAAGAAACAAAAATCTGGGGACCTTCATCAAAATTTGCAGGACAAAAAATAGGACTAAAACATAAATTAAAAGATTTGGATGTTGTTGAATTTAGGACTAGATGATTAAAAATTATTTAAAATTTTTTCTTTGCTAGTTTCTTTTTTCCATTTTGTTTAGATTTTTTATCAAATTAAGGCAAATTCGTCCGCAGTGTACTTTCGTACATAAGGATGGATTTAACGCAGAGTTGATTAAAAAGAAAATAAAATCACACAAAAAACAAAAATTTGGGAACCTTCTTCAAAATTTGCAGGACAAAAAATTGGGCTAAAACATAAATTAAAAGATTTAGATGTTGTAGAGTTTAGAACTAGATGATTATTTCTTAGAGTAATGATTTATTTAAAGTTGAAAATGCAATCGATTTAATGAATAAACTAACAAAAAGAATCTCAAATTTTGTTTTGAGTTTAATTGCATTAACTAGTCTTTTTATAGCACTTCCAGTTGCAATGGAAATAATTGAAATACTAATAATTAGTACTAGCACATTATTTATAGGACTTGTAATATTAATTACATTGCAAATATCAAAACTAGAAGAAAAAATAGGGGAACTAAACAAAAACTTTAAAATAATTGAAAGACTAAATAGATTAGAATTAGAGGTATTTTAAAATGAATAAAAAAGGAAAACAAAGATTAAATTCAGATGATATTTTTGAATGGATAAAAATGGCAATGGCATTAATAATTGGTTATATAATAATCAAAGCATTAATTTCTGCAGCTTAATCAATTAAAACCCCTTCCGAATCTCCCCACAAATTTCAGAAAGATATTTTGCACAAGAATTTTTTAAATCCAATGGATGAATTTTCTTACTAGAAAAATCTTTTTCCAACTCTCCATAATTTTCAAAACTAACATCTCCTCCAAACTTTTCAGGACGAGAAATTTCAAATTTATCATAACGAGGAAAAATAATCAATTTGATAATTGATAAAACAGGATTATCCTTGACACTTCCTTCAAGACAATAGGCCTTACTTAATTTTGATTTAATTTCTTTCTCAGAATCTTTAATAGAAATCATACTTTCTTTAACACTTGAGGACATCTTGCCTTGTTCAGGACCTTTCAAACTTGGGATTAGTTCGTGATGAATTAAAAAAGGTTTTTTGTAATCAATATATTTCATAGATTCTAAAGCTAACATGTGAATCTTCCTTTGTTCCAACCCACCTAATGCCCCATCAACTTTCAAATATTTAAAATCAGCAATTTGCATTAAAGGATAAATCACTTGAGAAATTTTAGCATTCTCAATATCTCTTCCAACAGTTTGCATACTTCTCAAGCCACGACTCAAAGTATTTTTAACAGCTAATTTAAAAACATCGTCGATATAATCAACATTTCTCTCCATTTCACTTCCTTTAACAAATTCCACATTTTTCAATCCTGAAGCCATAAATCCTTTTTTCCATTTCTCTAATTGTTTATTAATAAAATCCCAGTCACCTTTTTGATTAAGATAAGTATGCCAATCAGCAAAGAGAACTTTAACTTTAAAACCCGCCTTCTGTAAATCAAGAAGTTTTGTCATACTAACTAAATGCCCTAAATGAATATCTCCAGAAGTTTCATAACCACAATAAACAGAAATTTTCTTTCCTTTCTTTAACATTTCTTTAAGTTCTTTCTCTCCAATAATTTCATCTGTATTTCTCTTAATCAATTCAAATTTTTCATCAACATTCATATAAAAATTATGATAAAATGATATTTAAAACTATTTCTTATATCTAAAAAAATAATCAATTATATTAGTAAAAATAGGAATCCCAAAAACAGCCAAATACCAATATCCTTCAAAATTAATACTTATTAAATAAGAAAAATAACCATAAAGAATTAATAAAACTCCCCAAAACCAACCAAAATAACATTCCAAAGTTTCAGGAGTATCTACTTGAGTATTATATTTTTCATGATTATACGTAAACATAAAATGAACATAATGAACGCCTCCACGCAAACCAGTAAAAGCCCTGCTAAAAAAATTCTTCTTAATTTTTTTCATTTTATAAGGAACATTGCAATCATATCTTCGACACTCCTTTATAATAATTAATATAGAAAAAAAGAATAAAAATAAAATTATTGCTGATAATTCTTCTCTCTTAATAATACTAAAAATAGACAAAAAAAATATTGCAAACAAAAAAATAATTTGAATGATAAACCTTAAATCAATTTTCATAGTAAAAAGAATGCAAACCATATTATAAAATTATCCAAATAGAAATCAAAATTTAAATAACACTAGAAATATTTTTTACTATTTCAACCGCAGCATTAACTCTTTCTTCTTTAGTTTTATACCCTGTAATCGCACGACCAATCACTAATATATCTGAACCATTTGATATAGCATCACTAGGACTTGATATTCTTTTTTGGTCATATCCTACAGAATTATCTACTCCTTTAATTCCAGGAGTTACAAATAAAAAATTATCCTCCAAAGAATTTTTAATAAAAAACAAATCTTTTGCAGAACAAACAATACCATCCAATCCAGATTTCTGAACTAGTTTTGCTAAATTTAACACTTGCTCTTCAATCTCCCCACTAGTATTTAGTTCTTCATTCATAATATTCTGATCTACACTAGTCAAAACAGTCACTCCTAATATAATTGGCATTTTCATGTTAAATTCTAAACACGCTTCTTTTGCCCCTTCTAAAGCAGATTTCATCATTTCACTCCCACCAGACGCATGAACATTAAAAATTTCTACACCTAATTTTGTCGCAGCATAAGATGCCCTTTTAACAGTGTTTGGAATATCATGGTACTTCAAATCTAAAAAAACCTTTCCATTATTTTCTTTAACAACCCTTATTATTTCCAGACCAAATAAAGTAAAAGATTCTTTTCCAATCTTAAAATATCCTACAACATCACTCAACTCTTTCACTCTTTCCTCAACCTCTTCCAATGTATTTAATCCATCCAACGGCAAACAAATTTTTTCTTTTGCTACCTTTTCTTTTTCAGATAAATCAATAATATTTAATTTTAAATTAAAAGTTTTTACAATATTCTCAAAGGTTAATTTTTTTATTTGTTCGCCACTCAATCCTAAATCTGGCAAAAATTCATCTACACATTTTTTATACAAATACAATGAAGGATAACCAGAAGGATGACCATCAAACATTTTTTCACCAATTGAATGTGGGGCATGATCTGTTTCAATCCAATCAATTTTTCCCATTTTAAGTGACTCCCTAATTTTTTTAACCTCAATCTCTTCTCTCAGGGGAGGATTCATTTTGTACAGTAATCCATGAGAATTATTAAGCATACTCTCAGACCACATTAAATGATGAGGTGTTACACCACAAGTAATATTTATCTCTTTCCTAGCATCGCAAACTAAATCAATTGAATCCTGGCATGAAATATGACAAATATGCAAAATCCCTTGAAAATTCGAATTTTTCGCAAAATTAATTTGATCCTTTATTGATTCCACCTCTGCTATTTTTGGTCTTGAAATTGTATGGCTAAACGGATTATTAGGATTAAAAATATCATTCTTCATAAAAGATTCTTTCTCGCAATGAACAACAATAACTCCAGTATAATTGTTCTCTGATAAAATCTTAAAAATCTTAAATTGCTCTTCCTCATTTATTATTGCTAAATTCCCAGTCGATTGTCCAGCAAACATTTTCAGCCCAATAACTTCTTTATATTTTTTTGTTAAAGAAATAGCTCTCTTTATCTGCTCTTCATTACTTGTTAATCCAACATATAAAAAATATCTTTTCTCCTCATTTTTAGGAACCAATTTCAATCTTTCAACAACATCTTCCTCTTCTAAAATAGGTCTTTGGGTGTTTGGCATATCAAAAACTATCTCTACGTTTTGATTTTTTGCAACAAAAAGACCATGTTTAATTGTCTCCTTATATGATTGTTCAGAATCCCTAAAATGAACATGAGGATCGATTCTCATAAAGATTTCAGCTTCCCCCTTATTTCTTCAATAGTAGAATATCCTTTACTAAACATATATTGAGTAAACTCTATTTCAATTCTTTCAAAACATTTTTCTTCTTCTTTCATAAAAACCGTTGCTAATTGAACCGCTTTTGCACCTGCTAAGATATATTCAAAAACATCTTTACCAGAATTAATTCCACCCACTCCAATAATATCTATTTCTGGATTTAATAATTTGTAAAACATTCTAACATTTCCCAATCCTATAGGTTTTACATATTTTCCCCCAAGTCCTCCAAGACCATCTTTGGGTTTTATTAAAACTTCTTCTTTATCAGGATTTATAATCAAAGAATT
>JAUVHP010000089.1 GCA_030593225.1 archaeon | reverse complement strand
TTTTTTATTTCCAAAAATAATTTTATTATCTTTCTTTTCCATTTCCAACTTCCCAACTTTAAATTCTCTTTTACTCTCTCCTTCAGGACCTTTAATTGTTAAAGCAGTTTCATCTAAGTTGGCTTCAATTCCTTCAGGGATTTCTACTTCTTGAGTTAATGCTTTTTTCATTTTAATAGAAATATGCAACCAAGCACCCTCCAATATTTTCTTCTTGAGCTTCTTCATGAGTCATAAGTCCTTTATTGGTTGAAACAATCATTGTCCCAATATTTCGTGCAGGAAGATATCTTCTTCGATATTTCTCAATCTGGTCTTTATCAACACTAAATCTAGGTTTAATCGACTTACACTCAAACAACTCACCAATTGTAATATCCATTGACTTATCTTTAGCATTAATCTTATATTTTTTAATCGCACCTTTTTGCTTCATAATTTTCAGAATCTCAATTAACAAGTTCGAGATAATTCTAATCTTAACTTTATCTTTTCTTGCCTTCTTGGCATTCCGTATCATATTTAGTGCATCAGCAACTGTATCTTGTGACATTTTATTTTATTCCTCCTTGCGGAATTTGAACATATGGTTCTGAGTCCATTTGTTTACTTTTCATTAAGGCAATTTCCATAGCTCTTTGATAAGCATGTTTTTCTAATATAGATTTTGGAATTGTATCATTAAATTTTTCTAAAAATTTTTGTGTAAGACTATGGCTATTCCCTATTGAACTTACAACAGAACAACTACCATCTTGATGAGTATATTCTAAACAAATTTTGCCAACTAATCTTGATTTTTTTCTATCAACTATTCTAAATAAAGTGTCTCCTCCGCTAGGCAATATGTGTAATTCATTAGCGTGTTTGTAATGTTTTCCCATTTTAACTATATTTTTTAAATCCGATTTCTGTTGCGATTTCTCGAAAACAGTGTCGGCATAAATTTAATCCATATGAACGTATGTGTCCTCCAAATCTTTGACATCTTTCGCATTTCCTAGACGCAATTCCAATCTTCCTATCTTTTGGTTTACAGTGCTTCAAAAACTTTACCTTAACAACTGGCTTTGCATCTAATTGCTTAAATTGTTTTTTGTAATCACTCGATGTCATTATCTAAATTCCACCTGGAAGTTCTCTTCCATAAATTTAATTATTTCTTCTTTTGTGATTATTTGTTTTTTAGGAATTTTCCCTCGCTTAATTTTTTTTAATCTAACTCTTCTGCCAGTTCTCTTAAACACAACAGTAACATCAAAACCCTTAATTCCAATATCTCTTCGATACTCCATTCCAGGAATTTCAATATATTCTTTAATTCCAAAAGAAAAATTATTTTCACTAACTTGTTTTTTCTTTAACTCTCCATCAATTGTAATAAACATTTTTTTCAAAAACTCTTCCATACCAGTTCTAATTGTAACAACAGTTCCAACTTCTAAATTAGGTCTAACTCCTAAAGACGGAATTCTTTTCTTTGATTTAGTTCTAGCAGGTTTTCGCCCAGGAACAAGCAACCCTAAAAGTTTAACACCTTTTTCTAATTCTTCTGCAACTCCACCTATATTCAAAACTACTTTATCGATTTTTATTTTACGCATAATATTTTCTGCCATTTTATTCAACCACCATCAACTGTTTAATTAAAACATTAATTGAATCTTCTCCAACTTTCAACTTAGCCATTTTTCTTTCTGGCATCAACTTATCAATCGCACCCTTTTTACCAGCATGCTTACCTGCAAAAATAATAACATTTGCTTTTTCTTTTAACTCAAGACATTTTATAATTTTCTTTGCTTTAAAATTAATAACAACAGAATCATTTGTATTGCATTTCACATCAGATAAAAAATTATTTCCGTCGTTTAAATTCAACTGAATTTTCTTTCCTTTCAAAGTTTTCTTATCAACTATTTTAACTATTTTTTCACCAGCTTTTTTTTCATCTATTTCTTCAACTCTAAATTTACCATTTTGTGCAAGTTCAATTCTATAACTTTTCTTTGAAGGAACAATTGTAATTGTATCAAATAAAGACACACCAATTTTATCATCTTTTACAGCTTTGTTATTAATTAAAATATTATTTACATGAAGTGCTTTCTTAACCTCTTTTCTATTTTGTGCAACCTTTAGAATATCTCTTAACACAACTAAAATCGGAATTTCTCCTGAGATGGGTTTTACTACAAAAGCCGTACCCTTTCTTGGAATCGGCCAATTCTTTGGAACCATTTGTCTTTTCATATGTTTCATTTTTTCTTTTCCTCTATTTTATCGTCTGATTTTTGCTTTCGTTCGACCACGCTTGGGCGGACGAATGCTGAAGACTCGCTCTTCTGCTTTTTAGGTTTTTGCTTTTCTTCTTTTATTTCTTTTTTATCTTCTGCTTTTTTCTTCAATCTTTTTCCATCTTCTAAATTTAAAGTTATAATCTGTAAATTAGATGGCTGCATTTTCAAACTAACTTTTGAACCATCTTGTTTTGTTGTCTGTATTCCTTCAATTATAACTTTTGAAATTTTAAGAAAAACTTTTGTAATCTTGCCTTGTTTTCCCTTAAACTTCCCACGCATAATTTTTACAGTGTCTCCATTTTTCACAGAAACATTTCTTTTCTCATATTTTTTTCTTAAGTCCTTTGACAAATTAACACTAACAAATTTTTTCTTCAAATGAAGAGGAGCATTCGCTCTATATTTCCTCTGCTTTCGAGGTTGTTTACTTGCTATCCATTTAGTTGAAAATTTCTTTTTCATTTTAATAAACCATTGAAGCAATTTTAGCCACAGACGGCCATCGCTCCATTACCTCCCTTGCAACAGGTCCTTTAATTTGAGTTCCCTTAGGATTTCCTTTATCGTCTTTTAAAATCGCAACAGCATTATCTTCAAACGCAATTCTTTCTCCAGTTAATCTTCTATAAGATTTTTT
>JAUVHP010000058.1 GCA_030593225.1 archaeon | reverse complement strand
TATTTAAAATATCATCCTGAATTTGAAAAGCAACTCCAATTGATTCAGCAAATTTTCCCAGCACATTAACTTGTTCCTCACTCGCCTTACCTAAAATAGCACCCAACTTAGCAGCCATCCTCGCTAAAGTCCCTGTTTTATACGCACACATTTGCAAATATTGACTTTCTTTTACATCTTCCTTTTTGCTCCCATGCCAATAAATATCCATTCCCTGTCCAAAAGAAATTCTAATCATTTCTTTATTTACAAGTTCATAAATTTTCAGTTTTAATTCCTTATCTAAATTGCTTTTCATAATTAAATTTAAAGGAAGATAATACATCGCATTTCCAGCATTAATTGCAATATCTTCTCCAAATATTTTATGAATGCATGGACTTCCTCTTCTAGTATCTGAATTATCCTCAATATCATCAATAATCAAAGTTCCATTATGAATTAATTCTGGTATAACTAAAAATTTTTTAATGTCTTTATTTCCCCCCACAGATTCATAAATTAATCTCATTAAAAAAGGACGCCATCTTTTTCCTCCACGAGAAAGCAAATCCCAAGCAGGTTTAGAAATGGCCTCACTACAACTAACATTATCATAATCAAAATTCGCTTTTCCTAAAATATTCTCCATCCATTCAGAATCAAAATTCTTAGGCAAAAATTTTTCCAACTCCAAATTAACTTCTTCTGCGTTTTCTTTTAATAATTTTTTTAATTTATCCATATAATTTCTTTGTAAATTCTTATTTAAAATTTGGCTTTTAAGAATTATTTTATGAATTCATAAGCTTTATACGCTGCAAAAATACCTTCGGCAGCACCAGTAAATGCTTGTTTAAATGGTGTATCCACAACATCTCCTGCAGCATAAACTCCTTTAACATTTGTTTCAGAAAATCGATTTATTTTAATCTCAGAATTTTTATTTAATAAAACACCAATATTCTTAGCTAAATCACTTAATGGAATTCTCCCAACTTCAATAAACAAACCATCTAATTCCAATTCTTTTTTACCATCAAAACTTTTATCTAAAACAACATGGCTCATTAATTTATTTCCTTTAATTTCCAGAACATTTGTATTATTAATAATTTCAATTTTTCCCTCTTTAATTCTCTCTTGCATTTTTTCCAAGGTCGCTTTTTCTGCACGAACCTCTTCTCTACGATAAATCACATAAACTTTCTTTGTGTGTTCAGAAAGAAAAAGAGCTTCCTTAATTGCACTATCACTTCCCCCAACAATTCCAACTATTTTATTTTTGAAAAACATCCCGTCGCATAAAGCACAATAACTCACACCCTTCCCAGCAAAATTTCTTTCTCCAGAAACACCTAATCGCTTTAATTTTGTCCCAGTTGCAAAAACAATTGTTTTACTTTTAAAAACAGTGTCCTTAGTTTTAACATTAAAAATATTTTTATCCTGCACAACTTTCTCAACAACATCTCTCAAAATATCTATATCATAATCTTTAGCATGCTCTTCAACCAGCTTCGCTAACTTTTGACCGCTCACAGAAATTATCCCAGGCCAATTTTCCACTTTATCAGTAAGCATTATGGTTCCTCCAAAAGAATCGCCAATAACTAAAACATTCATACCAAGACGCTTTGCATACATTGCAGTAGAAAATCCAACAACCCCCCCACCAACTATAATAATATCATAAATCAAATTTTGGTCAGGAGTATAATCATATTTTTTTCTCGGTTCTAAAATTAAATCTTCTTTCATTAAAAATCATAGAACTAATTTTTTATAAATTTATTGCAAACGTTTTTGAATTCAAAAAACTTCTAAATTCCATGAGAGTAAGATATAGTTTTTCTTCACGAAGAACAAGACGCATAGCAAAAATAAGAAAGCAAAAACCAAAATATCCAGAACTAGTTGAAAAAATAATAGAAATTTCAGACATTATTTTACAAGTCCTAGACGCGAGATTTATAGAAGAAACAAGAAATAGAGGACTAGAAAGAGAAATAAAAAAACAAAAGAAAAAATTAATATTTGTTTTAAACAAATCTGATTTAGTTCTAAAACTTAAAAGTAAACCAAGTCCATCTGTAACTATTTCTTGCACAAAAAGAAAAGGGGCAAGGGAACTAAGAGCACTTATTCAAAAAGAAGCAAAACAAATCAAAAAGAAAACTGGCAAAGTTCTCAAGGGCGACAAGATAAAAAAATCTTTAGAAGAAAAAATAACAATAGGAGTTATTGGATATCCAAACACAGGAAAAAGTTCAGTAATTAATTTGCTCGTCGGGAAACCAAAAGCAAAAACAGCAGCAGAAGCAGGATATACAAAAAATTTGCAAAAAATAAAATTAACAAAAGACATTCAATTAATTGACAGCCCAGGAGTAATTCCAAAAGAAGAATATTCAGGAGAAGACAAAGACGCAATCGCACGTCATACAAAAGTTGGGGGGCGTTCATATTCACAAGTTAAAGAACCAGAAATTGTTGTTTCAAAATTATTAGGGGAATATCCTCAAATAGAAAAATTCTATAAAATAAATGCAAAACAAAATGCAGAAATTTTAATTGAAAAATTAGGACGACAAAAAGGTTTTTTAAAAAAAGCCGGAAAAGTTAATGAAGACCAAACAGCGAGATTAATTTTAAGAGATTTTCAAGAAGGGAAGATTAAAATATAATTTTATAAAGAATAATTTTCTAATTAAATTAAAATGTTTAACAGAGATTGTTTAGATGATATAAGAATGTTTGAAGCTCAACTAGATTATATGCCTGAAAAAATAAAAAAGATATCTAAAGAAAAAACAACACAAGATTTAGACAATCAAAAATATCAAAAAAAGCCTTGGTATAAAATTTATTATAATTCATCTAATAAAACAATTGTTCGTGAACTAATTGACTAACCAAACCCACTAACAAATACTCCAACAAAGTAAGTTATAACTATAACAACGATTGCTATAATTAAATGTTCAAAAATAACATACAAAGAATTTACTTTCTGTTTTCTTGCTATATAAAAACTAAAAATACTTAAAATTAATAATCCCATAACAACACAAAAAACAATTGCAGTTTGTAATTCCAAAAATAAAAAAGGAATAATAAAAATTGATGCAAAAATAAATTTAAACACAAAAGTAGAAATTGTGCTTTCCCAAATCTCTCTTGTTTTACTATGATTAAATTCCTCTGATAAATGAATGCCCAAAGCATCAGACATAGCGTCGGCAATAGCAATCATCACAATTCCTCCAAGAACAATAAATTTAGAGTGAGTTCCAGAATACAAACCAACAATTAAACCAAGAGTTGTAATAATTCCAGAAGTTATACCAAATCCAAACCCTTTTTTTATTGATTTTTTCATTTTATCTTTTTAATAAATTCATTAATAAAATTAAAACTTCCGTCATTTAAAATTACAATATCAAATAATTCTTTATATGTCTGAAGATTTTCATCTAGATTATCATTAAGAAATCCTATTTTAATTAATGCATCATACAAAAATCCTTTAACCATCTCCACATCCCCAATCCCATCGCCCAACAATAAAACATTTTGTCTATATTTAATTTTTTTATAAAAATCAAAGCTCTCAAGCGATGTCTCTGATTTATTCATTGAATGAATCACTGGTTCATTTATCTTAATTGCTTTTCCTTTATTGTTCCATTTAAAAAAGTTCGAAATCACATGAATGTTCTTATAATTTTTATTAATCTTTTTCAAAAACATAGGGATAGCATCGCCAATTCCTGAAGAAGACAAAATAATCAAAGGGATATCTTTTTCATGTAACAAATCTAAAAACTCCAAAACCCCTTTTCTAAACTGAATCTTTCCATCATCAACAACTTTTTTTATATGTTTTTTTGTCAATCCCATTTTAATCAAAATCTCATAATGCTTCCCCCACCATTCTTCCATCTTTTCTTTTTTTTCTTCTAAAGGAATCTTTAAATCAATTTCAATCTTATGATAATAATCAAACAATTCCTGTGCTTTTTTTGAATACTCTTTTCCAAGAAATCCTCTACTTCTCAACTCAGAAATAATAGAAGGCATCTTCTCGCCATTCACAAAAGCTTTTGTAAGAGTCTTGTCAAAATCCGCAACAACATGAAATTTTTTAGCACCATCTTTGTAAATTCTATCCTGCTTTGCTTCAAAATATTTTAAATCAGAAATTACAATTTCTTGATTTTTACTTCCCAATTTATTCAATAAATTTTGGGCAGTTCCAAGATACATTAATACCTTCTGTTGAACCTTTCCATTAACCATTTTATTCTCAACTAAATAATAATATATTTTACCACTAACCTTCTTTTTTCTAATAAAAACCATACATAAAAGAAAATTCTAAAAGATATAAAATTATTCTTAGGCACTATGAATTGATAAATAGGCACTAGAAAGACATAAATATAACTTTCCTATATAAAAAATATGGAAGAAATGTTTTTTAATAAAAAAATAGCATCTGATTTTGTAGAACATCAGCAATTACATGAAAATTATTTGCCCCTTTTTCAAAAATCTTTTTTTTCTTTTCCTCAAACTTTTCAGAATTTGAAATAATTATATTTTCCATATCTAAAATAATAATCTATTCTATAAAAAAACTTTTCTCAATAATAAAATTTATAAATATTATAACAAATATAATAATTATGGAAATGACAACAATTGCAGTTACAAAAGAATTAAAAAATAAAATTAGCGAATTTGGAAATAAAGGAGAAACTTTTTCAAATATTTTATTAAGATTATATAACAATGCAGCAGAAAGACAACTTCAAGATTTACTATATAACGAAGAAGGATTTATCCCAATAGAACAAGCAATGGCAGAGGCTGAAAAAAGATGGCCAAAGTCGAAATAAGCGAACAATTAAAACAAGAAATTTTTAAAAAATTCAAAAAAGAATCTATAAAAATATTTGATTTATTATATTCATTAAAAAATAATCCAAAAAAAGGAAAAGAAATTGGGTGTGTAGGAAAAACAATAATTAAGGAATTAAAATATAAAACATTTAGATTTTATTTTATAACAAATGGATATTCATTAAGAATTTTTAACATAGAAGAATTACAAGATTTAATAATAAAATTCGTGAGAATGTCTGACAAAAAAACACAACAAAAAACAATAAATGAAATTAAACAAGTTTTAAGAAATTTAATAGAAAAAGAATTTTAAATTATAAAAAAGATAAAGTATATTGCCAAACCATATCTACATCTTTTTCAGGAACACGCCTTTCTTGATATATCTCAAGATTTTTAGTTATTGTTTTCAAAATCCCTAATTCACTTTTAAAAGATTCAACTTCAGTTTGAATAATATTAAAATAAGGCATTAGACATTCTAAATTCTTACCTATTTTAAATAATTCATCTGCAATTTCTTTCTCTTGCTTTCCTCTAATAAAAAACATTGATTGTGGCAAACCAACATAGGAATTATCAGTAGGAATTTTAATTTTTCCATCACAAAAACTTGCTAAAATTTGTTTAGGAAGAATCTGAAAAACAGAAAAACTTTCTACCCCATTATTCCTTGCATTAGAATACTCAAGTGTTTGTCCTCTTCTAAAAATTCCTTTATTAATTTTAGTCCTTAAACATTCATTATAACTAATATCACTATTTATCTCAGATTTGTTTCTTGCCCACATGATATCACTAGACATAAATCTCTATTCCAAAATCTTTTTTTAAGTATTTATATCTTTAATCATGTATGTTTTATCCAACCCATAACCCAACTTCTTATAATACTCTCGAACACCAATTCCAGAAATAACACTCAACTTTTCAATTTTATTTGCCTTTACAATTTTCTCAGCTTCTTTCATTAACCATTTTCCTAAACCTAAATGCTGAGAAAATTTCCCTTTTTCACCCAACTTCAAACTCTGACCATAAACATGAATTTCTCGAATAATCGCTTTTCCATTAAAAATTCTCAACCTTAACAATCCAAATAAAATATCATCTTTGTTTATAATTTCCAAAAAATATTCTTTCCCCTTTGAAGCATTATATTTTGTAATCTTCAATTTCAAATCTAAATTAACTTCTCCACCATCACGCATAGCAAAACCAATCTCCCGATATCTAATCTCTTTCAATTTTTTATTTTTCTTTCGTAAAATTTCCTCAACATCTTTTCGTAAATCAATTCGCAAAGTTCCAGCAACTAAATATT
>JAUVHP010000074.1 GCA_030593225.1 archaeon | reverse complement strand
TTGATGAATCTTCAAATCCAACAAGTTCTATTACTAATTCTATTAGGACTGGGCATTTAGCAGAGGATATTCTTGTTGAAGTGGAAGGTGTTGAATCTAGTTTGCAAGATGCAATAAATACTGGAACTCTTTGTAGTAATTTCACACATAGCTACAATGCAAATTTGTTGCTAAATCCAGGGCATTTTGCTACAAAAATAGAAGTTACTATTGAAGGTGATGAAATGTCTTTGCAAGAAGCGATTGATACTGGAAAATTTTGCAATCCTTTTAGTTATAGTTGGGTGGGATTAGAAGATTGGACACCCTGCTCAGTTAGTTGTGGAGGAGGAACTTCAACACAAACAATAATCTGTGAAAGAAGCCCAGATAACATTGAAGTAGGAGAAGAAAATTGTAATCCAGAAATTCCAAAACCATCTGATACTACATCTTGTAACACTCAAGCTTGTCTAACTTGTACTGATGGTATAAGAAATCAGGGTGAGACAGGTGTTGATGTAGGAGGTCCTTGTCCTCCTTTGCCTCCAACAGCTAAAAGTGGAGGTTATACTATGACTTGCACAAGAGGCATATGGAAACATGTATATTCTAATAGATGGGGGTGTTCTGATCCTCCTATAGCATATAATGCTAATAATATTAAAGGGAGAGTTTCTTCCGATATGACTACTATTCAGCAGTGGTGTGCTCTTTTTGGAAGTACTGCTCCAAGTTCTAATTATCAAGGGGGAACAAAAGGTGATTATAATGGATATTATATTTATTATAGTAATGGTTGGAAATTTGCTAATGGAGCTAGAAGTGTAACAGCAGAAGCAGTTTGTTATGGATAGAATAATTTAATAATATAACTCATAGAAATTATTGCCATTGTTATTATTGCAATTAAATATTTGTAAAAATAATTATACAGATTTTTTCTTTTTGAAATTAAATTATAAATAAAAATTGTGCTTGTTATTAATAAAAACGCCCCTATTATTTGATGCATTATTAAGGGCATACCATTTCCCCCATAAAGATTAAATGCAATTACCCAATCAGGAGAATTCTCAACTAAGTTTTCTAAAGGAGAAGTCAAATGGAAAAATCCATCAACTATTATAATTGGTAGCAAAATATAATTTGAAATATTAAATTTTTTTGAAAGGGAAATTAATCCTACAGCCACAATAATTGTTAAAGATAAAATAATAAAAGAATTTTGAATATTTAATAATTCATAGAAAATAAAAAATAGTCCTATAAATATGGAAAGTAAAATTAGGATTGAATTAGCTATTAATTCTGTTTTAGAATATTTCCTCTTTTTCATAATTTATTTAGTGAGAATAAATATATAAATTTTTGTAAAAGTAATTTTATATAATCTTGATTAATTTATTTTTTTAAAAATTCAACATTATTGAAATTTTCAAATTCTTTATCTCCTGTTACAAAAAGATAATTATTTTTTAAGGAAAACATATATCCAACTGAATCAAAAAATGAAATATTTGTTTTTCTATGTTTATATTTGAATTTAATTGCTTCAATAAGAATTAATTTGTCTACGCTTATAGAATATGGTTCTAATTTTTTATACCAATAATTTGCAGTTTCTTCATTATATTCTCTAAGTATAACTGCATAAAACTCTGCAAGAATCAAATCAGTGATTACAAAATCTAAATCTAAATATTTCATAAATTTTGCATTACCGTTAGATATTTCAATTAATGCATAGGTATCAAGACATTTTATTTGAGCCATTTACTTTTCAAATCTTTTCTTGTTTCTTTTATTAATCTTTCACTTGATTTATTAAATTTCAAAGAACCAAATAATTCTCTTAACAAATTTCCATTTTTATTAATTGATACAAGGATATTTTCTTCAGGTTTTATATTTAATGATACAACTATTTCATTTGGGATTATAATTCCGAGTGAGTTTCCCCATTTCTTTGTTTTTAGTTCTAATGACATGTATAACTTTTAAGTATAACTAATTTATAAAACTTGCTATTAAATAATCTTTAATAACCTATCTTTCTTAAAGTTCTTATGAGACATTTTGTTTATTTTTCAAAAGATGGTGTAACTTCTGGAAAAGCTTTGTCTGGTGGAAATTTAATGAGGGCTGGAAGAATGGATATTGCAATTCATAGTTTTATTCAAGGTGTGTATTTATCGCATGGATTTCGTGAAGATGTGAAATTTCATTTTGTTCTTTATGGTATGCCTGACCCTCCAAAACATATTGAAATTCAAGTTACTCCTGAACTTGAAATTTCTAAAAAAGATATTGGAAATTTATTAAAGAAAATTTTGTATAAATATAAGATAGGAGAAAAAGCAGAGATTTTTCCTAAATGTTTTGTAGAGAAAAAAAGTTTTTTAAAAGTTATTGAAGAGTTGGAAAAAAATGAGAGCTCAATTTTTATTTTAGATAAAAAAGGAGAAGATATTAGAAAAGTTGAAATTAAAGATAATTGTGTTTTTATTATTGGAGACCATGATGGTTTGCCTAAAAAAGAATTGAAACGTTTAAAACAAATTGCTACAAAAGTTTCTATTGGAGATAAAATGTATTTTGCTTCGCAGACAGTTGCTGTGGTTAATAATGAACTTGATTATAGAAATATCTAAAATTTAATAAAGCAAAATTCTAAACAAATTTTCCATTATTCCTTTTTGGAGAAAACAATTAAAACCCAAAAAGTAATAAACCAAATTATTCTTCTTTTAATATGAAAAAATCTGTGCGACTTTATATTGATGGAACAGTTCAGGGGGTTTTTTTTAGAAGATTCATTAAAGAAAATGCAGAAAAACTTGATGTTAAAGGATTTACTCGTAATTTGGAAGATGGTAGAATTGAAGTTTTTTTAGAGGGGAATATTGATGAAGTTAAGAAAATGATTGAACTGTGTAAAAAAGGTCCAAAGCATTCTCAGATAAGAAAGGTTGAGGAAAAAGCAGAAAGGTTTCAAGATTTAAAAAATTTTAAGGTGTTGCATTTTTAAAAAATGATATTCACAAATTCTGATGGTGGTGCAAGAGGAAATCCTGGTCCTGGTGCGATAGGAGTTATTGTTCGCGAGGATGGAGAAATTCTTACTAAATATAGTGCTTTTATTGGAAAATATGTTACAAATAATATTGCTGAATACGAGGGGTTGATTAAAGCATTGGAACTTGCGGCGAATTATACAAATAAGGAAATCATGTGTTTTTTGGATTCTGAATTAGTTGTTAAACAATTAATGGGAGAGTATAGAGTTAGAAATCCTAAGCTACTTGAGTTATTTTTAAAGGTGCAGAAATTGCAAGAGAATTTTGAAAAGATAATTTACAAACATGTTTCAAGAGAAGATTCTTTTCAACAGATTGTTGATGGGCTTTTGAATGTGGAGTTGGACAGGAAATAATGAAATTGCGAAACAATTATAAACTTT
The DNA here is from genome assembly GCA_030593225.1 of archaeon. Classification (GTDB taxonomy): domain Archaea; phylum Nanobdellota; class Nanobdellia; order Pacearchaeales; family GW2011-AR1; genus JAUVHP01. The sequence goes on along the minus strand of JAUVHP010000074.1, from coordinate 863 downwards.
CAAATATTATAATTAATGTTGGCTTGGTTGGGTGGCAATCGGTCACTCACTGAGGAAACCCGACTTCCCAACGCTATTATTTTTTAGAATAAAAATAAATTGATTGAATTTCTTTTTTGCTATCTTGAGTTAAAACTTGGTGTTCTTTTAAAAGAATTATTTTCCATCCCTCGTCCAAAATTTCTTTTGCCCATTGGACAGATTTTTGTCCTCTTCCTGCTTTTACAAAATAAGAACAAGTGCAAACAATTAAATCTGAAATTTGAAGCATTTCTGATTGGGACATATCAAGAGTAATTATTTTTTCAATTAAATGCTTGTTCGTTACATATTCAGTTCCTTTTTCATAAAATGTTTTAAACCAGCTACAAACTTCTCCACAATTATTCATAGTATCTGAGAATAATATACTCAATTCTTTATTCTGATTTTTTCTTGAGATATCCTCAACATTAAGGCAAATTCTCTCAAATAAACATTCATAAGTAAACTGCATTTTATTTCTTATAGAAGGTGAATTATCTTTATCTATCTTACAAATACAAACTCTTATTGGCAATTTCTCAATAAGCTTATAAAAATCTTTTAGAAATTCTTTTCTTTTTTCAATCGGAAAACTTGAAAACCATTTTTTACCTTGAATAATCATTTTCATATCAATTTTTCTAGTAGAAGTTCCGAAACATTTATTTTGAATTTCCTTAAATTCTTGTATGACTTTTTCATAATCTTTATCGTCAACAGAATATCCTCCTACAACTAAATCTCGCTCTTCTTTTGTAATTCCACTTTCATCAATATACCAAAGGATCATAAAATAATAATTAATTGATAGATTAAATATTTTTGCAAATTAAAATTAT
>JAUVHP010000093.1 GCA_030593225.1 archaeon | reverse complement strand
TATTTACAATTTTATCAGTTACATTAATCGTTGATCTAATCTTTCGAGCAAATTTTATAAAAATATTTTCAAGAATAAAAACAGTTATTCCTTTTGTTTTTCTAATTACAGTATTCATTCCTTTTTACGTTGGGGACACTGCTTTTTATACTTTCAATATTGGAATTACAATTACAATTTATCGAGAAGGATTATATTTGGCTTTTCTTATTTTTCTCAGAGTATTTGGAGCTCTATTTATTTTTATGTCATTTTTTTCTACTTTAACGTATTCAGAATTTATAGGCGCCTTAACCAAATTAAGAATTCCCTCAGTTTTAGTAGGATCTTTAATTATAATGTTGCATTATATACCAATCTTAGCAGGTTCTAATAAAAAGATAATAGAAGCACAAGAAATGAGGTGTAAAAAAATCACATCATATTGGCAAAAATTAAAGACTCATGCCTATATTATGGGTAAGAGTATTGTAATGAATATGGAAAGAAGTGAAAAATTATATGAAAGTTTAAAAATGCGAGGTTTTTCCGGTAAAATTACATTTGCTCCAATCAAATTGAAAGCAACTGATTTGGGGTTATTAATTTTATTCTTATTCATGATCATTAGTTTTATTTTTATAATTAATTTAGAGTTAGTTTATCGAGGTGTATTTGCGTTAATTATGCCATAGAAGTAGAAGATTTGAATTTTAGTTATAATTTAGGTTTTAAAATACAAAATATATCTTTTAAACTCGAGGAAAAAATCATTTGCGGACTAACTGGAAATAATGGTTCTGGAAAAACAACTTTATTAAGATTACTAGTTGGATTATTAAAGCCTAAATCGGGTAATGTTAAGATTTTTAATAATTTGCTTACAAGAAATAAACAAGAATTGTGGAAGATTAGAAAATCAATTGGTTTTTTATTTCAAAACCCAGATGATCAATTATTTGCTCCAACTATTGAAGAGGATATTAGTTTTGGACCAAGAAACTTAAAACTTGAGGAGGAAGAGGTAAGAGCAAGAGTAGATTGGGCTTTAGAAGCTGTTAACTTATCTGAGTTTAAAAATTTTTCTCCTTTTAATCTTTCTTGGGGCCAAAGAAAAAGAGCAGCGTTAGCAGGGTTGCTAGCAATGAAACCTAAATTGTTAATTTTAGATGAGCCTTTTGCAAATCTAGATTTTAAATCAATTTACAATCACCTTATAATTTTAGAAAAACTAAGAAAAGAAAATGAAATAACAATATTTTTCACTTCTCATAATTTGTTTTTTGTTGAACATTGGGCTGAAAAAATGCTATTTTTGGATGAGGGAAAGATTCTTTTTAATGGCACACCTCGTGAAGGATTAGGAAATTCAAATGTTAAGCAATTGCTAGGATCATATGATGATATTCTATCATTAATAAAAAAATCTTATTAGTAAATTCAATTAAATCCTTTTCTATTAAATTAATTTTAAATTTTCTAAATTTATATTTTAATAAACTTTTGGTAAAAAATTATGCACTTAGTCTTTACTTATTTTCATCAAATTAAAGGTCCAAGTGTATTGATGTCATATCCTAATGAAAAACTTGAAGAAGACATTATAAATAGATTACTGAAGTTTTTCGATTTGGAAATTGATGAGACCTTTTTTGAAATTGTTCTCATTACTAAAAAAAAGAAAATCATCAATTTTAATTTCGAAATCCCTTCTGAATGGGCACGTGGGAAAAAAGAATTTGTCATGCTTTCACTAATAATGAAAAAAAAATATGAAAGTGAAAGCATATATGCGTTTATAGTAGATAGCTCTTATAAAATCCTTAAAACTAAAAATGTATTTAAAGCACTTTATAAAGATGACGATTTTCGTAATAGTAATGATATAGAAATCGATATTACTTATGAACAAATAAGAAAAATTCTCTTTGATTGTTTAACTAGTTTGATATCAAGAATCGAAGATAGAATTAAAGGCGTAAATAAAAAAGATCCTTTTCCTTTCTCTTAAAAACAGTTTTGATGCCATTATTTCTCCAAAAATGTTAAACTGCAAATAATAAAATAATTATCGAAACGATTAATAACAAGCTAACCAAAACCAAAACTAACAACACTGGAATCAGATTACCATATAAAGGTTATTTTTATAATTCACTCACTAATTCAGTAAAACTTAGGGTTGGGGATATGGATAGGTTTTTAAGTTAATTTATAACTTAATCATTTTTTAATAATTTAGGGAAGTATGTCGCCTGAAACACTAACACGGTCTTTTTCATTTTAAGGAAATCTTCCCTTTAGATCAAAGACGTTCTCTCGTGTCAGGCATTTGACTTTGGGACATAATCATGTCTGCAATCTGGGTTGCTGACTTTAGCTTCATTGCTGTGGTTTTTACCATTGCTCAGTAAAAAGCCCATTTTAATTTTGCATTTATTGATTATTAAACTCCGAATATTCGCATCGTTTTGCACTGCATAATCATTTTTTATTCATATGAGTCCTCGAAGAAGCGGTTATTCCATCATCGCTTTCCCATTATTATAATAGAGTATTGAAAATAAAAATGTTATTATTGCCATTTTTCTCTTGAAAAAATTAGGTCAATTACAGAATCTGCTTTTAAAAAGACAGACTTGTTCTATAACATACCCATAGAATCAGATCTAAATAGTTCTTTCATTTCTTTACTAATTTCCCCTTGATCAGTTGTCAGATATCTATCAATTATGGTTGTTAATTTAGGAGCCCATTTTTTCATAATGGCTCGAATAAATC
>JAUVHP010000095.1 GCA_030593225.1 archaeon | reverse complement strand
TACGATTTCCCCTGCCTTGATTTGATAAAAAATAATTCAAAATTTGAGAAATAGAAAAAAGAAAGAAGGATGAGTTTTGGAGAAGATAGTAATAAGAATAAAATCTAGGTTGAATTGAATATAACGATTATATGTTTTGATGAATAAAAAATATGGACTTAAGGTCCATTTCTAAAATAAAAAAAAATTAATTTCCAAAAAATTTATTTTTCATTCTATGGAAAAATCCAGATTTTTCTTTAAGGTGTTTTATTCCTTCAAAATCACCAGATTCTCTTGTATGCATTGTATCTCTCATTTCTTGGTGTGATTCTCTTTGCTCACCCATCTTAGAATGTCTCTCAACTAATTCATTGAAATTTCCTTCAGTTAATCTTTCTTGCATTCTTGCAATTTTTTCTTCCATAAGAGATTCCCAAGATTCAAAATCTTGATTTTCAATAGCAGTTCTCATAGCAATTCTTTGTTCTTGCATTTCTGCTTTATCTTCTTTAGAAAAATCATGATTCATAAGTCCGAAACCATTGTATGCAGAAACCATGCTAATTCCAAGGATAGCAACCAAAGCAAAAGCGAATAATCCTAATATTGTTTTGTTTTTCATTTTTACTCCTATATTTAATTGATTAAGTAAATTTTATTTTTTTTATAAACTAAATGGATTTATGTTCCATTCTTTTTAAAAGTTTAAATAATTAATTTTCTTTAATACAAAATGCCAATGAATCATTTAACTGGAAAAGCTATAGGGGGTGGAATTGGACAAGGTCTTGGAAAATTAACTTCTCTGGGTTTTGGAATGGAATTGATTTACTCATTTGTAATTATTGCCTGCAGTTTAATGGTTTATTTTAGTACAAAAGAAATGTATGAATTAAGTTCCCACAAGGGGATAAAATATTTTAGAATGGCTTTTTTATTTTTTGCTGTTGCTTTTTTCTTTAGATTTTTTATAAGATTTTTATTAATGTTTTTTAATATTCCTAGAACTTTTGAATTTTCTCATAGATTTATTGGAACATCGACGCTGTTTTTGTTTTTATATGCAAGTTCTATGGCAATATTTTATCTTCTTTATAGTTTAATTTGGAAAAAATGGGACTTTAAATCAAATGGAATTTATGCTTTTCATTTTTTAGCACTTATGGTTTCGATAATTAGTATTTCAACTCAAAATATTGGGGTTCTTTTATCAATGCAATTTATTTTATTTTTATTTGTTGCAATTTTAAGTTACTTTTCTCATAAAATTTCTAAAAAGAAAAAGAGCCCACAATTACATTTAATTTATTTATTGCTTTTTGCATTTTGGATATTTAATATTCTTGATATTTTAATTCCTAATTTTTTATCATTGTTTCAGATTTTTATTTATTTAATTTCATTAGGAATTTTTTTATTTATTACATATAAAGTTTTGAGGACAGTTGGTTCTGATTAAAATGACAAAGAAAAGAGAAAGATTGGAAGTTGTAAGAGATATTTTAAAAATTATTCAAGACAATCATAATTCAATTAAGCCGACACCTCTTTTGAGACATTCTAATTTATCTACTAAAAGATTTTCTATTTATTTGAAAGAATTGTTGGAAAAAGAATTTGTAAAAGAGATGAAAGATAAAACTGGAAAACATATTTCTATTACTGTTAAGGGTTTTAGATATTTAGAGAAGTATCAGAATATTGTTAATTTTATTGAAGAATTTGAATTATAGAAAGTTTTATTAATCTTTTTTATTAGGAAAAATAATGGATATAAATAAAGACGGATTGGAAAATGCACTTAGTTCTGGAAGTATTGAAAAGAAAGAAACGCAACCACAAACTCCTAAGGTTCCACAAGTTTCAAAGGAACAGGAAATAGGACATCATCAAGGAGCGTTGAGTACTTTGTTAAATGAGAGAAATGAACTTGTTAAAATGATTCAGAATGTTGAAGTTGTTATGCAAGCACATATTAAGAGACTTGAAGAGTTGGGTGTTAAGATTCAGCAGAAGAAAGCTTGAAAGGATTTTGTTTCTTTTTCATTGACTCTGCGTTAAATCAATTCTAAAATAGCTCTGCTATTCCTACGAATCAATTTGCCTTGATTCAATAAAAAATAATTCAAAATTTGGGAAGGAGAGTTTAGAGTTATCTGTAATGAATTGTGGGGTTGATTATACAAAAATTTAAAATATAATTCTAATTGAAACAATAATGGAAATAAAAGAATGTAATAAAGAGGATTTGATTGATAGATATAATAGTTTAGACGAGGTTGATAAAAAAATTTTGAATAGTTCTTATGAAGTTGTGATTGATACTAAAGCGAGTGCGAGTCGTGTGGAAGAAGTTAAAGAGTTTTGCAAGAAGATGAATTATAAAAAAATTGGAATTGCTTTTTGCAAGGGTTTGCGAAATTATGGTGAGAAATTAGATAAAATTTTTAGCGAGGACTTTGAAGTTTGTTCTGTTTGTTGTGATGTTTGTAGTTTGACGCGAGATGAAATTAAAGTTCCTAAAATGACAGATAGTTCTGAAGAACTTGCGTGTAATCCTTTAGGCGAGGCACAAGTATTAAATGATAAAAATGTTGATTTTGTAATAATGGTTGGGTTTTGTATTGGGCATGATTTATTATTTCAGAAAAACATTAA
>JAUVHP010000012.1 GCA_030593225.1 archaeon | reverse complement strand
TTGGGGATACTAATTAATTTAATATATTTATTATTATTCATAAAAACAAGTTATATCATTATTGAAGATGACCAAAAAACTAACAAATAAAGAACTAGAACTATATGAACATTTGGCAGAAGTAAATAGTTCAGTTAATATTATGCAAAGAATAATTGGTAGAAATTTGAATATTATCTCTAAAATTGATAATAAAACTAAGATGGAACAACAATATACTAAATTTTATGAAGATATGATAGATGAATGGATTAAAGTTAGAGAAACTATTCAAAAATCTAATATACCAAAGAGATTTATCACACTAAATAAATTATAAAATGGAGGTTAAAATGGCTGGAAAAAAGAAAGATAAATATGAAGGAATGATTGAAGAAATTACTGAAGAGGAATTTAATGGTAAAAACTCAAAGAAAAAAGCTTCAAAGAAAGATAAAGATTAGATTTGGCTAAACGCTAACGGCTAATCGCAAGATTTATATACTCTATTTACATTTTTTATTTTATGATTTTAGAAGAAATTGAAATAGATAAATTGAAACCTATGGAGAAAAATCCTAGGAAAATAACTAAAAAAGAGATTGAAGATTTAAGAAAAAGTATAAATGAATTTGGCAATGTTCAAACATTGGTCGTCAATAAAGATAATACTATAATTGGTGGACATCAAAGATTAGATATATTAAAAGAATTTAATTACAAAAAAGTAAATATAGTCCGTGTTGATTTAGATGAAGATAGGGCAAAAATATTAAATATTGCTCTTAACAAAACAGGGGGAGATTTTGATGTTGATTTGCTTCCAAATTTTCTTGATGGGATAGATACAGACAGACTTATAGGATTTACTGAAAATGACTTAAAAGAAATAAAGTTAGACATGAACTTTGATGACTTATCAGAACAGTATAAAAAATTAGAAAAGGAGAAAAATAAAGAAATTACTTGGAAAGCGACATTCGATGAAAAAGAATTTGATAAGATAAAAAAAATAATACAAAAATTAAAAACCAATAATAAATTCGGTAATTTTAAAAGTGATTATTGTAATGGTTTAGTATTAAAAAAATTGTGTGAAAACTATGAGAAAAATATTAAATAAAAAGGAGGTAAAAAATGGCTTATAAAAGATTTTGTGATAGATGTGGGAAAGATATTGGAGAAGGGATACAAACTTGTGATAATGAATTAATGTTTACAAAGACCAGGAATACAAGATTTGGAATTGATAAACGAATGCATTTATGTTATGATTGTTTAAAAGATTTTGATAAATTTATGTTAGAAAAAAAATGAAACTAAGTGACATTAACATAAATTGGAAGATATCAATTATAGGGTCAATAATATTAACTATTATAGTAAACTTTATTATTAATTTATTCAAATCAAAATGAAATGTAATAATTGCAAACAAGAAATAGAAGAATGTGATATATGTGGAGATTGTTTTGAAGATGGCAATGACATATTATGTATGTTTAGTGGAGAACATATATGTGATTTAGAATGTCTTTTTGAAAGAATGCAACATAATGGAGATGGATGTCATTCAAAGGTTATAAAATGAAAAAAGACTATACAAAAGAAAGAATTGAATATTGGGAGAATAAGAAAAGAAAAACAAAAATAATTGAAGTTAAAGAACATTGTGAAATACAAATAAGAAAATTAAAAGACCTTTCACAAACAAATAGTAAATCAAAATGACAAATAAAAAAATTCTACTTATAGAACCATCGTATAAAGCTGATTTCAAACCATTGGGATTAATGAGAATCTCAACATGGCACAAAAACAAAGGAGACAGTGTTGAATTCATAAAAGGTGAGAAAAAGATTAACTATACTCCAGATAAAATATACATAACCACTTTGTTTACATATAAAAAGAGAGAAACATTAAGGTGTGTTAGATATTATAGAAAAAACTTCCCTAAGACTGATATTATAGTTGGAGGGATAATGGCTTCGTTACACCCCGAAATATTCAAAAAAGAGGGTGTGAGGGTTCATGTGGGGCTTCTGAAGTGTGTAGAGAATTGTCCTCCAGATTATGACTTGTTCCCAGAAATGAGCTACAGCTTGACTTTTGCTTGTTATGATGATAAAACAGAAGTTTTAACAAAAGAGGGGTTCAAATTCTTTAAGGATATAAAATTTGAGGATGAAATAGCCACATTAAATCAAGACACACATGAATTAAAGTATCAAAAACCAAAAGAGATAATAAATGAAAGATATATTGGGGAATTATTTAGGGTAAAGAATAAATTCGTTGACCTTCTTATTACCCCAAATCATAAACTTTTTGTTAATAGAAAAGGAAGTAAATATGAGAAATGGGAATTATCTCAAGTAACAGACGTATGTTCTAAATGTAATATAAAATTTAAAAAATCAGCCATATGGAAAGGGAAAGAACAAAAACATGTATCAATTAATGGAGACACTTATTTAATGGATGACTGGCTTAAATTTTTAGGATATTATATCTCTGAAGGTAATTCATTCCATAATAAAAAAAATCATACTTGGAGGGTGAAAATATCACAAAATAAAGATAGTAAACACTACGAAGACATAAGAAACTGCATAGAAAAACTCAGATTAAATTATTACGAACTAAATGAAAAGAAAAGACCAAATTTTGGTGGTTTTGAAATATCTAAAAAATCATTATATCAATATCTTAAACCATTAGGATATAGCTACGAAAAGTTTATCCCAACAGAATATAAACAACTATCAATAAGGCAACTTAAAATTTTATTAACTTCTTTAATAAATGGCGATGGTTATGTATATGAATATAAGAAGAAAGAATGGAAAACAAAAGGAGGATTTGCTTATATAACAACTTCAAAAAGATTAATTGATGATGTACAAGAAATATTATTAAAAATAGGTATCGCAGGTGACCCTAAAATAACATCTAAAAAAGGAACAATGAGATATTTTAAAAGAGATAATAGATTTATAACGTCTAACCATGATTGTTATCAAATAAACTCTAATAATAGAAAGAAAAATCCAATACTATACAATCTAAGTTATAAGAGACAAATAACAGTAGAAAAATACAATGGTAGAGTCTACTGCGTTGAAGTACCTAATGGTGTTATATATGTTAGAAGGAATTCAAAAGGTGTTTGGTGCGGTAATTCAAGAGGATGTGTAAACAGCTGTCCCTATTGCATCGTACCAATTTTGGAAAAGGGTTTATACTCTCGCCCAAATTGGATAAAAGATGTTAATCTGGAATTTCCTAAGCTATATTTTTTTGATAATAATTGGCTTGCAAAACCAAAAGAAGAACTATTTAAAGATATAGAATTGCTACATAAATTGAAGAAAAAAGGAATAAAAGAAATAGATTTTAATCAAAGTTTAGATGCTAGAGAAGTAACAGATGAAGTCTTTAAAAGGATGAAAGGTTTAAATGTTAATCCTATGAGATTTTCATTTGACCATATGGGGCAAGATAAACATTGTCAGAAAGCAATAGAATTGAGTAAAAAATATGGATTTACTAAAATACATGTAGATGTATTATATAACTGGAATGATACAATAGAAGATTTTTATTATAGATTAAAAGAATTATGCAAATTAGGTTGTTCAGCAATACTTATGAGATATGCTCCAATAGATGAAACAAATAGAGATTATGTCGGAAGACATTGGACTAGAACTGAAAGAGATGGAGTTAATAGATTAAATCCTTATCCTTATGGACAAATATCCTCTAAATGTCAAGAAGAATTTGAATTGTTTTTTGGTAAAGATGCTAAAGAATTTAAAAGATTATTAAATTTCAAAGATATAAAAAAATTAACTAACCTAAAATTTCAAAAGTTTAATAAGGATAAAATATGGAAAAAATAAATAGATTTAGAATTTGTAAAAAAGATTTAGAAAGTATAAATAACATTAAAGAAACAGAAGCAAATTATTTTGCAGTTTTACTTTTAATACCTAAATATAAATTAAAAGAAGTTATATATAAGGTTAGATTGCCTGAGTGGAATTTGGTTCAGTTCTGTTCAGATTATTTTTGTGTCCCAGAAAGTGCAGTTAGATATAGATTAAGAATATTAGAAGAGGAGAGTATATAGAAAATGGATAAAGGAATAAGAATAATAGAGGAGTTGAGACAAACTATTAAAGTTGCTGAAGATGCAGGAAAACTAAAACAAGTTTGTGAAGAATTAGAATGGATAAAGAATTTTTTAGACGGTAGAGAATTTCAGAAAGAAAATCTTATAGAATTAAATAAAAGAAAAGAAAGATTATTAGGAAAAGCAGATATTTTAAAGGCTAAACTTGAAGGTGTACAACTTGGGAAAAAAGAAATAATTGAGAAGATTGATAATGTGTTTAAAGATTATTCTTTGATGTCTGAACCAACTTGGAAGGAAATTAAATATTCTTCTTATAGGAAAATAAAATGAATTTATACATAAATAAAGATAACGTTGAAGAAGCAAGAATTATAGAATGTCTTGGAGATTATTGGTTTTTTAAATTAATAATTAAGTTTAGAGGAGAAAAGAAATTTAGAGAAGTTGCAAGAAGTTTTGAGGAAAATACTTTAAACAATATAATGGAGGATTTTGGACTCGTAAAACCATAGGAAAATAAAATGAAAAAAACATTAAAAGAATTTAAAGAAGAATTAATAAAAGAAATAGATACCAATCATATCTGTGGAAGGGAATGTGGAGTAGGAAATAAACCTGCTTATATAGAGTATTTAGAGATTATTAGGATAATTAAAGGACTTTCAGAAAACCATAGGAAAATAAAATGAAATTTAAATGCGATAAATGTGGTAAGTTAGTAGAAGATGATGCTGTAATTGAACATTGTAAGATTTGTGATACTCATTCTTTTACCTTAATTGGAACTGAATTAAATTTGAAATTAGCTGTTCTTTCGCAAACCCATAGGAAAATAAAATGAATAAAATATATATTGATGGTTGGAAAAAAGGATGGAGTAATGCTATTTCATCAGTATTTGAATTTTTAAGAGAAATGGAAAAAGTTGATGATTTATTTAAATTACAAGAAGAATATAATGCTTGGGAGAATGCAGATTATGTTATACTTCCGAATGGAGATAGAATAGATAAATGTACTGGAGAAATTAAACATCACCATAGGAAACAGAACGATGGATAAAAAAGAAGCATATAAGATAATAAAAAGTGAAAAACCAAGAGATTGGAAGGAGTTCTTTGTAAATGAAAGGGTATTATTTGATTTGGGAATCTGTTATATTTGTGAAAAATCTTTTAAACAAACATGGTTAGGAAATATTTTTGGCTACAAATGTAAGAAATGTGGGCATAAATTTAAACATTATAGACCATCTTTTTATCAATTAATTATATTTGATGAAATAATGAATAGAACTTCGCATTCCTCATAAATTATAATATAAGATGAAAGACAAAGAAATAGATAAAGCAGTTAAAAAAGCAAAGGGAATCTTAGATAAACATTACGATAAGATGGATGAGTTTATGATTAAAAAAGCAAATATAATTGTTGATTTTTTTGATGATATAGTAAGAGATTCTGTTAAACGAGGATTTAGAAGCATGTCTAATTCACTATTATTAAAATATGTAGATGATGCAAGGGAGTTAGCAAATCAAAAATGAAACTCTCCCAACCTTAAAAGGTAGGGTATCTCAAAAAATGAAAAAACAAAAAACAAAAAAATTCTTTGAATTTATACAATTTGAAGAAAAGGCATCAATAAATAATGCCTTGGACATGACCTGTTCCAAGCCAAAAGTGTTGAAGATTGGAAGTGTTCAGAACTCTATTAAAATGGAGAATGTTCCTTTGGGAATGTAGAGATTTTATGAAGGAAGACATAACTTTAAAACATTACAAAGAAGTTTGTGATTTTATAATGGGTTTTAAACCTAATCCAGTCGTTATACAAATACAAAAAATGTTTACAGAATTAATGGAAAAACAACTAAAAGAAATTAAGAATTTAAAAAACAATAGAAAATGAATCAAGATACTAATGAAAAACCTAATAGATATTCAATATTAGTAATGAGAAGAGGAAATTGTATGATGATAAGAGAGTTTTCAAAAAAGAATAATAATTTTAAATCAAAATCACCTAATAATTCAAAATGAAAAGTAAAACTGAAAATTGGCATGGAATTAGTGAAAATTACTTTAAGTTAATTAAGGAATCTTCCGAAGGAAATATTAATATTAGAATACCAAATCCAAGTTTCTATCATGCACAATTATCCGTTTTTACTTTAATAAAAAGAGCAAAAAAATCTATTAAAATATTTACAGGAAGTTTATCTAAAAATATTTATGATAATAAAAATGTAAAAGAAGCAATAAATAATTTGAGTGATAATATAAAAATAGAAATAGTTTTAGAATCAGAAAAGGATTCAAACTCCTTCGACTCTAAGAAAAATAAAGTTATTATGAAATTGAATAATAATGAAAAGGCAATTAAGGATTTACCTGGACATTTTATGTTAATTGATAATCAGTCTTATCGTTTTGAGAAATATGGTAAAAATAGACTTGTTGATAATTCAGCAGGAATAACAAACTTTAATGATGTTGAGTTTGCAAATATAATGAATAATGTTTTTGATAAATTATTGATTAAGAAAAAATGACATTAATTATATTTATATGAGGTATCTCTTTTGGAATATTATTAACAACTTGTGAAATATGTGGAAAAGAATTTTGTTTTTGTTGTGAGTTTATCGGATTCAATCCAACTCGTATAAGAATTTGTAAAAAACATCAAGAAGATGATAATATAAAAGATGTAATTAGAAGTTTTGAAGATAGATATAGAAAATTAGATGATGATATTTTGAATGAAATTAAAAAATTTGGTATGTTAGAAAAGCTAAAATGATAAAAGAATTATTAATACAACAACCATATTGTTATGTAACTTGGTTTTCTTTATTAGTTATTATACTATGTTTTAAATTCATTAAATCTACGAGTTTATTTTGTAGACATAAATGGATTGAAAAAGAAAGACATCGTGTGGAGAGATATAGATTAATTGATAATGCGTATGGTGGAGAAGGTGTAGTAATAATTCAAGAATGTGAAAAATGTGGCAAATTAAAAAAGGTTAGTTTCCCATAGTAAAATGAAAGATAAGATAATTAAACTTGTTGGATGGTTGGAAGAAGAAGAATTAACTAAAAGAAAAATAATAATTGGTATACTATTCTTTTCTTTTCTTAATGGTTTATTCATTGGGAAATTTTTAATATAAAAAATGAAAGGAAAAGTAATTGAAGTTAAAAGAATATGTGGTGAATGTTTCAAAGAAAACGGAGAAATAGTTCCAATATTTAATATAATTGATGAGAATACAATAATTGAACACAATCACAAAAAATACGAAAATCAAAAGAAAATATTAGATAAACTTTAGAAAATGGAAGAACAAAAAAAACAAAAGATAGAATCATTATTAATTAGAGGTTTAACTCCAACTGAGATATCAAAAATTATAAAAAATACTACTATTGAAGAAATAGAAAGTGTAAAAATTCCAGATGATTTACAACAAAAATCAGATAAATTATATTCAGAATTTCAAAGGGATTTATCTAAAATAGTTTTAAAAGAAATGTCTAAAACGAATTCAGATAATAATTTAATATTAAATTCGGTTAAATTGAATTTTGAATTGCAAGAAAAGAGATTGTCGCTTAATAAATTAGGAGATAAAACACATAAAATACAAAAAGAATATATTTATGAAAGGGATGAAGAAATTGCTAAATTATTACATGCAGGAATTTCAGAAGATGAAATATCTAGTACATTTAAAATAAGTGTCTTGAGTGTTAAAAATTCATTTGATAGGGTAAATTTAAAACTAACTGACGAATTAAAAACTCTGAGCCCATCAATCATCTCAGAAACAAAAGGGTTAGATAAAGAAACAAGAATGAAAATATTAAAGAGGGCATATGATAATAACTTAACAAGAAAAGAAGTGAGATCCATAGTTAATGAGATTAAAAACAGTTCAAGGTAATGAGTTGGGAAAACATAAATTTTTTGCTTACTTATATAGGTTACTTATTTTTTGTGTTGAGAAAGGTCAATAACCCACCACTAAAGTAGTGGGTTTGTTTGTGATGAAAAACAACGTAAGCATTGACTACCACAAGTTGAAAAAAATGGAACAAGAACTAAAAACAACTACGAGAAGAGAACTGAACAAAACACCAGCAGACGCTCCACTAATCTGTTGCTCTGTAAGAGAAAACATCAGCTCTATGGATTTAAAAAACAGAAGAAATCCTTCTGATAATCCTATGTTCTCTTTTCATGTGGGAAGTGGGAAAAACTCTCAAAAGAGAGGCAGTATATCTGCAAGAGTATTTGTATTGGGAGTTGATGGGAAACCATTGACTCCTTGCAAATATTCAAAAGCAAGAAAATTATTAAAAGGCAAACAAGCAAAACCTGAGTGGAACAAGTTTGGAGAATTTGGAATACAATTATTAATTCCAACAAGAAAACACACACCTAAAACTATTTTGGGAATTGACAATGGAACTAAATTTGAGGGATATTCTATTGTTTCAGAAAAAGAAAATAATGTAAATGTTATGTGGTTATTGCCAGATAAAAAAGTTTTAGTTAGAAAATTAAAAGAGAGAAGAATTTTAAGAAGAGCGAGAAGACAAAGAAATTGTCGTCGAAGAGAAGCGAGATTTAATAATCGTTCGAGAGATGGATTTATTGCTCCATCACAATTAATGATGGTTAATTCGAGATTGAAATGTATAAAAGAATTTTTAAAATGTTATCCAATTTCTAAAGTTGTTATCGAAGATGTTAAATTTAATCACAGAGATAATAAATGGGGTAAGAATTTTTCTACGATTGAAATCGGAAAAACAAAAATTAAAGATTTCATTTCAGAAAAAATAGGAAGAGCAAACTTGATTAGTTTCGAAGGTTATGAAACTCAAAAAATAAGAAAAAGATTAGGACTAAAAAAATCAAGTAATAAATCTGTAGAAAATTTTAATTCACATTGTGTAGACAGTTTTGCTATTGCTTCTGAATTGGTAAAATGTAAAACTCCAAAAGAAGAAATAATTACTGTCGACGATACTTACAGACCAGTTAGGAGAAGGTTACACGACACTCAATTCAAAAAAGGCGGGATTAGGGATAAGTATTCATCAGGAAATTTCAAAGGAATTAGAAAAGGAAGTATTTGTGAATTTGGGCAAATTGTGGGTGGAACAAAAAACACAGCATATATTAGAAATTCGAATAATAAAAGAATAGGAAAAAAACTTAACAAGGTTAATTGGTATTCAAAATCATTCAAAATTAAAAACTCGGCAATTCCTCCCACAGATAAATCAGTGGGACTCCTTGCCTCAAACAAGATTTTATGAAAATAGAAAGCATGCGATTTAAAGTGACTACTGCAAAGATGAAATGCCACTTTTGCAAGAATTATTTGAAAGGAGAAGAAGGTTTTATACATATTAGATGCAAACCAGATTTTGGATGGTTTAATAGTGTTTCAGATATAAAAATTTGTTGGAAATGTATTAATAGTTTTTTTCAAATTTGGACAAAAGATAGAAAAACAAAAGAAAAAAAATATAATAAGTTAGTAAAAGATGCTATATTTAGGAAATTAAAATGAGAAAATTAGATGTTAATATAAAAAACAAGATAATAACTTTTTCAATTATGGTGGCAATTTCCATAGTTTTATTTTATATTGGTTGTTGTTTAAATTCTATTGTTATTAATAATAACTGTGGTAGGATGCCTGTTGATGACACAGAAGTACGGAATAATAATACACATTTCCCATATTCCAATAAATCAGAGATAAATAATTGGTATCTCTCAGATATATTTTATTATGATAGTGGAGTATTTCAAATTATGTTTAATTTATATCCTCCAATATTATTAGGTGACTATTATATTATAGGTGGTATATTCTCTTTAGGAGATTATTTTATATTAATGGGTTTTTACTCTGGGTTACTAACTTATGTCTTTTGTATAACATTTATAATTAAAACGATAATAAATAGAGAAAATGAAAATAACATTTAAATTGGTTGATGACCAAAAAGTTAAAATAATGAATGGTGATAAAAATATAGGAACTATTAAAACCCCAGCAGGCACTACTCAAGATAAAAAAGATGGAGTACAAATTTGTGGGTGTTCTCAAATTTTTGAATATTGGGGTTGTTCTCAATTCGATGATGGAAAAGGTAATCCAAAAAGAGACATACAATTATTATTTGAAGCAGATAGTAGTCCAACAAAAGAGGAACATGGAAGGAAACTAATTAATGGTATAATAAGTTCAAATTCAACACACTGTGGCAAATGTTTCTATCCAAATGATGTTTGTATGTGCAAAGATTTAACAATTAAAGAAAAAATAGAAAAATGTTATGAAGCTATTGACAAAAATAAAGAAATATTATTTAGGAATAAAATTTTGAATAAATTAGATAACTAATAATGGAAAAATTAACCATAGAACAGATAAAAGAAGAAGCAGAAAAAACTTGGAATTTTCATAATGCACATGATGTTTCAACCAATAGATATAAGGGTGTTATGTGTGTTTCGGAAGCTAAAAAGATATTTGATAAATTATTAAATTATATTGAAGACACAAAATGAATAAATGTAGATATTGCAAAAAAGAATTAACAAAAACAGAATTTGGTTGGAATATTTGCGAGTGTGAAAAAGCACAAAAAGAATGGTCTGTACAAATGAGAATTCAAGAATATAAAAGATGTTTAAGTATTGCTCAAAAAGAATTACACCAATTAAAAGAAAGTGCAGAAAATAATAAAAATGGGTAAAGGGATGTACTGTTCAAAATGTTTAAAAGAATGTTCGTTCCATTCAAATTATTGTGACCCAATTAAATCAATAATGAACATGTTTAGTGCTTTAACATTAACATGCAAATTAGAAAAACCTCTATCTAATTGTTGTATGGCTGAAGTTATTGGGGTTAATGAAGCAATATTAAATAAATTAAAATAAAAAAATGGAAGAATTTGATATAAACGAGATAAGAAAGATTTTTAGCGAACTAGCCCATAATATTGATTGGTATAACAAGAGAGGTGGATTATTACCTTATGATTGGAATTCCTATGGACATCCATTAGTATTTAGATTATTAGATTTATTAAAAATAGCTTCAGATGGTTCAATTAAAAGTAAAGATAAGAAAGGACATTGGAGAGTTATGAAAGAGGAGAAAAAATGAGATTAGAAGTAAAGATAATGATAGGACTATTGATATTTGTTGGCTTTATGCTTATTTTGTTTATTTGCGATATTAATTATAAAGGGATGAAATGTGAAAAGTATGAAACTGTATGTCGTAAATATATTGGTATAGGAATTGGAACACAAGCAATACAAATAAGTTGTGATTCAATGCAAGTAGAACTTAGAGAAAGAGAATGTGTTAAATGGGTATCTAAAAATAATATGGAGAAAAAATCAAATGGTTAATTTAATATCTTTTAAAAAAGAACAATTACAGGAAGTTTTAAATCTTTTAGATATAAGAGCTAAAATAATTCCAGAATTACAGATAGAGATTATTTTAAATAATGAAAATAAACAAGCCAAATGTGAAACTTGTGGCAAAAAATTGACAATGAATAACTTAGGTAGTATTGCAAAAGGTTCAGAAGACTTCAATAAACCTAATTTATTATATTGTGAAAATCCTGCTTGTTTTGCAACTAAACTTGCAGAAAAATTCTAAATTATAGGAGGTATAAAAATATGGAACAAAAACATAAAAAGTTTTTAATAGAAACAAGAAATAAGATTTTTAGAGATATAAAACTTTTCAAAGATGCTCTTGAAAGACATGAACGACAACTTAAAGTAATGGATGAAATTTTAGAAAGTTTAGATATTAAATTAAATAAAAACGGAGGTAAAAAATGAATAATAAAGAAGTAGAAGAACAACATTGGAAATCAATAGAAAGTTTAAAAGAATATGCTAAAGAAAATGGGTATGAGATGCCAGATTTCTCAAAATATAAATTTGTAGCATTAGGATATTTAGATATTTCTGAACCTTATGAAAAAGGAATAGTTTCACAAAATTTTTTAAATAAATTAAGAATACTTTGGAATGAGGGTATTGTTTGTGGTAGTTTGGGTCATCACGATTGTACCTTTTGTATTGATGAAGGAAATTATGAAAACAGGGCAACAAGTAGTTCAGAAAAAGAATTAACAGATTGGGAAAATGGAGTTAAATATAAATTTCCAGAGATGATTTTTCATTATTGTGAAGCACATAATTTTTGCCCTCCCAAAAAATTTATTGAATTTGTAATGAGAAAATGATAATAAAAGATTCGGAGTTTGATAATGGAGATTTTAGTTTAGTAGAATTAAAAGAAGGTGCTGGAAGATTAACTCCTCATTGTAAAAAGCATGGTGCTATGAATAAATTTGCAGATAACATATGGAGATGTATAACACAATATGGAAGGGAAGATCCAAAAGATGGAGAAACAATAGGAAGATTCATTGATAGAACATGTGATGCTTGCTGTATAGAAATTTAAAATGACAATTAAAAAATTAAATAGGCATAAACAACATGCCCAAGTAAGAAAGTGGGCTAAAAGACATAGAGACGAAATACATGAGAAATTTGATAACAAATGCAATCAGTGTGACTCAATAAAAGACTTAACAATACACCATAAAAAGTATGAAATCGGTATGGAGAATGTAGAAATTCTTTGTAATAAATGTCACAGAAAATTCCATAAAAAAGAGTTAAAGAAAAAATTATTGATCCATACTCTTGAAGATACTGAAAAATATGGAAAAGGAATAACAATGGAAAAATATATAGAAAATCTAAAAAAAAGAATTGAGGATATTAAAGTAGATGTAATATTCTATAAAATAGATGGATTATGATATCTTTATTTCATGGTATATTGAATCATAAATTCTTTATAGGAGAACTAAAAATAACTGTTTTTGTTCTTATCGCTGGATATTTATTAAGATTATATATTCTTGGAGATATAAGTTCAAAATCTTTTTATATTGCAATAATTATATTGAGCATATTTAAAATTGGTATTTTAGATTATCCATATTTATATTTATGGAATTTAATGACCATAAAATTAAATAAAAAGTTTTTCAAGAATAATGTGTTTATTTATGGAGATAAAAAAGTATCATTTTATAAGAGAAAGAGTTGGTTATCATTTGATGCACCTATTGGTATAAAGATTGATAGTACAATATATCTTGATAATAGATATGAAGATAATTATTGGGGGAATAGGGGATTATTCATAGAGATATTAGAGAAAAATTATAGATTGAAATATCTTGAAAATTTAGGCAATTTTTTAGAAGAAGACATAAAAAAAGAAGATAAAATAGAAGATATTAAAAGGAAGATGATATTAATGAGATTATGAAAAAAGAAAAAAATGTAATTAGAGGTAAAAAATCTAAGGCTGCTGGGACTCGATTCGAATTAAAAATTAGAAAGGATTTAGAAAGTAAGGGGTGGATTGTAGACAAATGGTCAAACAATGTTGATTTAGAAAAAGATAAATTGGTTCCAGCAAAAAGAAAATATAATCCTTTTAGTAAAATAATGGTAATCGGAACTGGATTTCCTGACTTCATAGCATTTAGATACAAAAGAGGAATTTTTGATAAAGACATAAAGCAAGTTTTTGATGATTATAAAGTAATAGGTGTTGAGTCAAAAATGAATGGAAATTTAAAAAAAGAGGAAAAGAAAAAAGCAAAATGGTTATTATCTAAGAATATTTTCAGTAAGATACTTATAGCATCTCGTGGCGACAAACGTGGAATAATAATCTATAAAGAATTTAAATAAAATGGGAGGTGTTGATACTGTTAGTATAAGATGTCATAAATGTAAAAAGAATACAATCTCTCAAACAAAAATATTAGGTGAATGCGATTTAATAAACTTTGAAATTGGAAGCAATGTTATGTTTAATGACTTATCTAATTGCATACTAAGACTAAAAGATAAATGCCCATTTTGTAATTCATACAATGCTATAAAGATTAGAGATAGAGTTATAATTAATGTTGAAAATCCGAAAAATGCTGATTGTATAGAAAAGTCTTGGGGAGAATATAAATTTGATGATTTAAAAAACATATTGAATCTAAAATTGGAGAAAGAAAATGGAAAAAGATGAAACTGAAGAAGAAATAATAACTCTTAAAGGACTTATGAAAGGACACAGAAATATTGATGAAGAAGATTTATTAACATTAGTACTTGAATGTAAGAATTGTGGACATAGAGACTTATTAAAAAACTTTACAAAACAAAATGAAAGAACTGGTATGTGGAAAATTAATTATTCAAGAGATATGGAAAATAAAATGAATTGTCTTATGGTAAAAAATAAAGATTATGAAGAATTCTTCTTTTGCCCTAAATGTAAAAGTAGTCTAGTATCACTAGACAAGAAATTTATGAAAAATAATTTATCTAAACTAATGTAAAATGGTAGAAAAAAATGTAAATATTTGTGATGTTTGCAAAGAAAGAATTGCAAAATGGATTTGTGAAGTATGTAATAAAGATATATGTGCATATTGTGGGAAGAGATGGAATATAAGCCTTAGTAATGTTAATAAGATAGAAATCTCTTTCTGTAAAAAATGTTTAAATCACCAATATGAGAAAGATATTTTAGATGATATTAAAAAAAATATAATAGAAAAAATGAAAAAAGGAGATATAATCGAGAAATTAAAATAATATGGTAGAAAAAAATAAGATTATTATTTGTGACAAATGTGAAAGAGTTATAGCTGATAATATTTGCCCCATTTGTAAATCAGATATATGTAGAGAATGTACAAAAGAAAAAGGTGTTGGTACAATCCATCTTAATTTATGCAATGATTGTCACTTAAGATTGAGTAGAATAGGTATAGATAGAGGTAGGGGATTTTGGAGAGAATTTAATGATAATGAAGACATGGTTAAAAAAATTATAGAATATTTAAATAAAAACTTAATACTTGATAAACTTGATGATATTGAATATGATGAGATCACGGAGACTAATAATGGAATGTGAAATGTGTGAAAGAAATTATATTGGTGATGTTATAAATGTTGGTGTTGATATAGGCATTCATCTTGGAGACTATGGGAAAGAAAAATATGAAGAATATAAGGAAAAACCTAAATGTGTGGGAGTATTTTCAATTTATGTATGTAATGATTGTAAAAACAAAATAGAAAAACAAGGATATCTACAGATTAAGGTAGTTAAAGAATTAAAAAAATTAATTAAAAATAGTATGTTAAAAAGTATGATAATAGATGGATTGCGATAAATAAAAAAGAAATTAATATTATAGAAACTATGAAAATTAAATGTATTTGTGGGAAAGAAGATACTGGAAGACATAAGAAACTTCTAAAAATAGGGTGGTGGATTTACTTCATAGATAATAATGAAAAAGTTATAAGATGTAAAAAATGCAAACCAAAAATAATAGATAAAATTAAAAAATTGTTCAATAAAGAATATATGCATGAAGCACATAGTGAAATATTCGGTATATTAAATAGGATAAAGACTCTTAAAAAACTAACTCCAAAAGAAGAGTTAGACGAAATTATATTAAAAAAAATTGTAAAAAGAAAGACAAATTATAAATATAAAAGAAACAAAAATCAAATATTCAGGAAAATGGGAGTAAAAGTGTTGGTATGTCTGCTTGTCGGAGTAGTCTCATTCAATATAGTTTAGGCAACGTTGATTATTGATTGATTATAGCATATTTTGTAAGACCCAGCCCCCATTTTCCTTTTAATTAAAAATGGTAATCGAAAAAGTAGAATTAGATATTCAATTGAAAAACAAATTAGAAATAGATAAGAAAAAAGTTTTTGATATGAAGAAAAAAACAAAACTTATTAGAGAATTTAATGATAAAGCAGTAGAAATAAATTCGCCTTATAGAATAAGATTGTTACACACAAAATACCCTCATCTAATGAAGAAATATAAATTCTTATTTTTAACTGACTATAGAGAAATTGAACAAGTTTATTTATCTGAAGAAGGTATATTTAGTTTTTGTAGCGGCATAAGTTCAGAAATTTTTAAAGATATAGAACAAATAATATTAAATATAAAATCAAAATTTGAAATAGAAATAAATAAAGGTAAAATACCAATTAAATATAAAATACTTAAAAAATTATCATGACAATCGAAAATATAGAATTAGATGAAGAATTTAAAGAACAACATAATATTAATAAAATGGTGTTTGATTTCAATAAAGAAGCTGAAAAAATTGGAATACCATTTGTTATGAAATATAGTTTGGGTTATCCACGATTATTTGAAGTTAAAAAATTATTATTTAAATATAAAACAGAAATTAGTGCAATATATTATGTTGAAGATATTAACACAAAAGAAAAATTATTTAGTTTTAGCAATAAATTAAGTTATAAAATATTTGAAGAGGTTGAACCAGTAATCAAGGAAATAGGTGCAAAATTTAAAATAAAACTTAGTGATGGTAAAATACCAATTAAATATAAAATAATGGATAAACTTTGATGG
Organism: archaeon; assembly: GCA_030593225.1. Classification (GTDB taxonomy): domain Archaea; phylum Nanobdellota; class Nanobdellia; order Pacearchaeales; family GW2011-AR1; genus JAUVHP01. The sequence continues at coordinate 942 of JAUVHP010000012.1, read as the reverse complement.
TAGATGAAATAGAAATAACTGGTAGCTCTAAAAGAGCTAGATGTGTTAAGTGTAATAATTATATAAATAGGTTGGAAATAAGGGGTAAAAAGAACCATATGAGAGCACATCCAGAGTATATTTGTGAAAAATGTCTTATTAAAGAAATAAAAAGTATTGATATAAAAACCAAAGAGATTAAAGAAGAATATAAAAGACTTTTTAATATGACTAATAATCAAAAAGAAAAACACCTTCGTAAATTGAAAATTCTAAAGAAACTGTGAAGGCGTGAAAGCAAGCAAAACATTTAAATAAGGTATTCACTACTATAAACCATGGTAAATTCTAAGCAAAATAATAATCAGGGGAGATTTAACAAAAAGTCACGATATATACAGTCTAAACCAAAACCATGTCCTAATTGCAGAGAAGGTCTCATGAAAAAAAGAACAAGAAGAAATTATCCATTCGGTAAAAAGTCTAAGGCAGAAAAGATAATTAGAGAAATATGTAACAAATGTGGATTTTCAAAATTAATAAAATAATTCCAAACTAAATGCTATTGGAGGTAAAAATGTTAAAGAAAAATAAATCAACAAAAAAAATAGTAAGTAAAAAAGAAATCAAGAAAGATTTGATAGGGATAGCTTTATTGCACTTAGCTCAGAAAGCAGAACAAGAAATGGATAAATACACTAAAGCTTTAGAAGCCCACATAAAAGAAAAATACAAATTAGATAATGCAGACGATTGGACTTATGAAGGAGTTTTTGAAAAATGTGATTTTGAAGAACTTATTAAATTAATACAACAAGGTAGGTCAATTACCCACCACTAAAGTAGTGGGCTTCCAATGATGTTAGGAACTAAGAGTTGACTAGCCTAAAGAAACAAAAAAATGGAAACAAAAAATACGAGAACAAGACTTAACAAAACACCAGAGAATGCTCCACAAGTTCT
>JAUVHP010000009.1 GCA_030593225.1 archaeon | reverse complement strand
GAAACACATAGCACTAAATCAAAGAGAGTTGAATTAATTGATTCTTAGTTTTTTTTGTATAAATAAAAGTTACCACTTTTAATAAAAATTTTAGATAGATTTTTTACAACCACAAAACATTATTAAACACTTCACACTTTTCTAACTAATGAGTGTGATAAAATTTTCAAAAGACAAACGTGCAATAAGCATAATGATTGGATATATTTTATTAGAAGAAAAATATTATAAATTATTATTTTTTAAGAAATAAATGAAAAATTTTAATTTAGTATTTGACAAATTCATTTTAAAACAACTTAAAAAATCAAGTAAAAATAAATTAATTAAAAATATTCTTTCAAAAATTTTTGATAAAATAGAGGAATTGGGTCCAAGAGCAGGCAAATTAATTGATTCTAAATTACAGATTTATGAAATAAAAAATCCTGCAATAAGATTATATTATAAATATAATTTTCAAACAAATGAAATTTATATATTTAAATATGAAATGAAAACTTCAAAAGAAAATCAAAATAAAACAATAACCAAAATTAGAAAATTCTTGTTAAAAACCTAAATTTTTCCTTGTATATTTTTTTCCTTGTATATTTTTTTGAAATTCTAATAACCTTTTATACAAAGAAGTGCTCCTAAGAAAAATTATTTCTTGTTCCATTTGTGCAAATTTTTCTTTTGGCACAATTATTGTTTCCATAAATAAATAAATTCTAAAAGGTATTTAATATTTTCTATTATTTATTTCCCACAAAACATTATTAAACATAATTTTCTTTTTGTTTTTTTAAAGAAAATGGGATTTTCAAAAAAAGATGAATTTTTTATGAATCTTGCAATTAAAGAAGCAGAAAAATCTTTAAAAAAAGGTAATTATCCTGTAGGGGCAGTTTTGGTAATTAGTGGAAAAATAATCGGAAAAACAAGCAATTCTTTACACATAGATAAAAATTTATTTTCTCACGCAGAGATTAATCTTATGCGTAAATATTCTTCTAAAATAAAAAAAAGTGTTGATATTTCTAAAGGAAAAATAGAAATATACACAACTTTGGAACCATGTTTAATGTGCCTTGGTTCATCATTAATGCATAGAGTTAATAGAATTATCTTTTCTTGCCCAGACCCAAGATGTGGAGCAACAGGATTAGATGAAAAAACACTTCCAAAATGGTATTTTAAACAATGGCCTAAAATAGAAGAAGGATTATTTAAAGAAAAATCTTATGATTTAATGATAGAATATATAAAAAGCAAAAATCAAAAGTTTTTCAAAGATATTTTAAAGATGTATGAAACAATGAAGAAAGAGTGGAAATAATTGTTTATTTGTAAAATTCTTCTAACAATATTTTATCTTTTAAGATTTCATTATTATTTCCATGATTTTCAATAATTATGTTTTTTAAAGTTGAATCATTTAATTTTTTTAATACATCTTTCCATAGGAAATTTCCTTTATCTAGGGAATTATGTTCATCAATTTTTCCATAATTATTATGCACATGTATATTAACAATTCTTTTTTTTATTTTGTTAATGAATTCATCTAAGCCCATGCCAAATTTATTTTTTTTAATTGCTAAATTAAGATGTCCAAAATCTAAACAAAATTTTAATTCTGGAAACATAGACAAAATATCTAAAATAACTTTTGCCGAGCAAACATGATTTTCATAAATCATTTCTATTTGATTTTTTTTTGCGTAATTCATAATTTGTTCAAACTTAATTTTTTCCTTCAAACCTATTGGCATTTCAGTCATATGAAAATTAAGTTGTTTTATTCCAATTATTTTTGAGAGCATTATTTCATATTTTAAGAAATACATTTCTGACTCTGTAAATTCAGGATATCCATGTTCGTTACAACTAAAAATTCTGCTTAATTGACTATGCAAAGATAATTTCTTTCCTTTGAATTGCTCTTTTAATTTTAGAATTACTAAAATATTTGGAGATATATTTTTAGAAGCAATTTCAAATCCATCAAAAGGCAAATCGTTTACACAATAATTTTTCAAATCATTTATTTTATATTTTATATTAGGTGTCATAACAATAAAAAATATTATGAATATTTAATCTTTCTGTTTCTAAATAAATTATCTCCCACAAAAACATTATTAAACACATTCCCCTTTTCTAACAAATGAGTGTGATAAAATTTTCTAAAGACAAACGAGCAATAAGTATAATGATTGGCTACATTCTTTTAATCACAGGTGCAGTAGTAATGAGTGCAGTTGTTTACCAGTGGATGAAATCCTATGTTCCAAAAGATTGCCCCGACGGAGTTTCATTGTTTATTTCCGAGGTTTGAATTGTTAGGAGAATATTATAAATCATCAGTTGAGGTTGAATATTAAAAATAATTGAATTTAATTAAGTTCATCATGTTAAGAAAAACTAAAGTCTCTTTTTTATCATAGTTTCTTGATAAGATATACGACCGATATCTTTCTAAGTTTGATGCAATATTTCTTGTATATTATGGTCTACTTTCTAAATAAAAAAGTTTATAACTCTTTATAGAAACATAAAATTATGTATCCAGAAGTCAATAAGAAAAAATATAAAAACTTGATTTTTAATAGTAAGAACTCTCCTTTAAACTCAGTCCCATTCCATGAAAATTCTATAGACATAGAAAGATATTTTTCAAAAAACTTTCCAGTTCATTTAGCAATACATGAAATAAAAAAAGCTCCTAAGAAGGATAGAAATTATGTAAAATCGCATAACCATAAAAAACCTGAAATTAACATTTTATTGGGTAACTTAAAATATAAAATTATTCTTGAGGATGAAGAATATATTGTTCAATCTCCTGCAAATATTTGGATTCCAGCAGGATTAAACCATTCAGCAACTTTAATAGAGGGAGAAGGACATTATATTTGCATAATATTAAATGATAAATATGAGGCTATTGGAAAATGATTCTCAAGTATATTGTCCCTTCAAGAATTGCAATAAACCTTTATGATATGAATGGTGCTTTGGGAAGGGTTGATGGAGGAATGGGTTTCTCATTAGAATATCCGAGGTTAGTTTTTAAGATTTCATTATCAGAAAATTTCCAAATAGAATCAAAAGAAAAAATGAGTAATGAGATAAAACAAGACATAGAAGAAAGTGTGAACAAACTAAAAGATTTATTTGGATTTAAAGAAAATATTAATTTAATTATTGAAGAGTCAATCCCCGAACATTCAGGATTTGGTTCCAAAACAGCAACACTACTTTCAATAAGTCATGCATATTGTAAACTATATGATAAAGAGATATCTTACATAAAATTGGGGGAAATTTTAAGGCGGGGAGGAACTTCAGGCTTAGGAATAAATCTTATTGATAAAGGAGGATTTATTTTAGAAGGGGGGCACTCAACAAAATATAAAAAATTGTTTCAACCATCATCATCAGTAAAAAAAGTAACTGCCGCACCTATTTTAGCAAGATATGAATGCAATTGGAATTTGTTATTAATCGTTCCAAAAACAAAAAGAATTTTTGGAGAAAAAGAAAGAAATTTTTTTGATAAAATTTGTCCTATTAAAGAAGATGATATTGAGAAACTGGCGAGAATTACATTATCTGTTTCATTGCCCTCAGTTATTGAAGATAATTTAGGAGAATTTTGTAAAGGAATAAATCTTATTCAAGAAAGAACCTGGAAAAAATCAGAAATTAAATTATATAACAACCAAATTTCGGATTTAATGAGTAATATTAAATCAATTGATTCCTCGCTTGGGGTGGGAATGAGTAGCATTGGTCCAGTAATTTATATTTTTGGAAACAATTTAGAGAAAATAGCAAATAATTTAGATAATGAAAAATTTGAAATAATTAAACTTACAAAAATAAATAATAAAGGGATTCAAATCACGAAGGTTGAAGAATAAAATGATATACCTTATAGTTGGAAAATCGTGTAGTGGAAAAACATCTGCAAGAGAATATTTAGAATCTAAGGGGGTGAAGAGTTTTGAAGCAAGCAAATATATTAAAAGTTATATGAAAAAATATAATATGGCTCCAGAAGAATTATTTGGAAAATTTGGAAAAGATTTTGTAAGTAAGTTAATATTTAAGGAAATTAAAAAATTAAAAAGAAAAGCATCAATAGTTATATCTGGTTTAAGAACTCCTGAAGAGATAATATTTTTTAAAAATAATTCAGAAACAAAAATTGTAGGAATTAAAGCATCAGATAATATCTGTTTCCAAAGAAATCTTGAAAGAAAGAGAGAAGATATCCTTATAAAATTTGAGGAGTTTATAAAAAAAAGAATTAAGTTTAATTCTAAAATAGGCTTAACTGAAGTTTTTCAAAATTATGTGGATGTCTGGATTGAAAATGAAAATACTTTTGAAGAATTAAAAATGAAATTAAATGAAATCTTAGATAAAGAAAATGGAAACAATTAAAACTCTATTAGTAAATTCGCCAAATAGAAAGTCAGAACCTCCAAGACATTATCCTTATGGATTAGCAATAGTGGGAGATGTTATGAGAAAGGAGGGGGCAAGTGTAGATTATTTTGATGGAAATTTTGGTTCAGTAGAAGATTATGGGAAAATTTTGCAAAAAGGAAATTATGCCTTAGTGGGTATTTCTGGATTAGTGACAACATATCCATATCAAAAAATGATGGCAGAAATTACAAAAGATGTTAGCCCAGAAACAATAGTCTCAGTTGGAGGAGGGTTGGCGGGTGCTGTTCAAGAAGAATTACTTAATCTAATTCCAGAAATTGATATTTCTATTATTGGAGAAGGTGAAACATCTATTCCTTGTCTTCTTGAAGCCGTTTCCCGAAGAAAATCCTATACACAAATTCCCGGTTCAGTTTTTAGGGAAGGGGATAAAATTGTCAGAGGAAAAGGAAATCTATTATCAGAAAATTTTGAAACAGTTCCTTCACTTAATGGAATGGACATAGAGAGGTATTTTGACAATGGTTCATTTCCACTATCTCCAAATGTTCAAACTGCGGAAAGAAGGGGAAATGTTTTAACCTCAAGGGGATGTCCTTTTCATTGTGATTTTTGTTTTAATTTATTGGGAAGAAAAAAAGTTAGAAATCGTTCAGTAGACAGCGTCATGGAGGAAATTGATTACTTGACTAAAGAGTATGGCATTGATTTTATTAGCTTTATGGATGAATCGTTTTTAGCAAATAAAAAAAGAGCAAGAGAAATATCAGAACAGATGGCTAAAACAGGTTTAAAGTGGGGAGTCGCGGCTCGTTCAACATCTGTGGATAAAGAAATATTACGAGATGTTAAAGAAGCAGGTTGTGATTATATCTATTATGGTTTTGATTCTGGAAGCCCAGAAACTTTATTAAGAATGAATAAAAAAATGACTACTGATACAAATTTTGAAGCCTTTAGACTTTCTGTTGAAGCTGGAATTTATCCAGTTCCAAATATTATCATTGGATATGATAATGAAAGTCAAAGAAATATTGATGAAAATTATGAATTTTTTGAAAGATTGATTCAATATGGAAAAACTTTAACTTCTACACAAGATAGAGAAGTTTTTCAAACTGGATTCAATAATTTTGGTGCAATTTATTTTGCAACACCATATCCTGGAAGCCAATTATATGAGCGAACACGCCAGAATTTACCACCCTTAGAAGAGGTATTGAATAAAGTAGCTTTTAAAGATGCCTATGAATTAACAGTTAATGTTTCTTCAATCCCTGACAATAAATTGATTGAAGAACAAGAAAAAATGGTTAAATTTGTTAGAGGGTTTAGATTATGATAGATTATCCAAATTTAAGTATTGGTGCAGAAGAAATTGAAGAATGTAAAAAAGCTGAAGTAGGTTTAACAAAAAAGATTTCAGATTTTTTTGATAAAAATTATGGGTTACGTCCACCTGTAAGAGTTAGCGGGTCTACAGAAAAAGGAACAGCCCTTCCAAGTAAATATTTTGGAACAGATATTGACGTTGCAGTCCAAGGAGATTCTTCCCTTGTAAGTAGAATCGCTTACCCAAATGATGTTTTTGAAGGATGTCCGCTTTTTAGCATGGATTTTTTTCAAAGATTTGCACAAGAGTTTTCAGAAGTATATTTTGCAGGTCATAGATTATCTGGAATACATAACGGATGGCAATTTGATTTCGCTATAGCAGACTCAAATAAGGACAAATGGAAATGGGATTATAATAATAGCAAATTTTTAGATTTTTCAGAGAGCCAAACAGATGCAGCAAAAAAATTTAAATTTTTCTTGAAAACATTCAATTTAGCCGGTTCTGAGGTTAATGGTGTTGTCGGTCCAGCACTTGAATTAATGGTTTATCACTATAAAGATTTGGAGGAAATATTAGGAAGAATCGGACAATTATCTCTTCTCCCAGAATCATTTTCTAACCATTTTGGAACAGTTTTATTTCCTGAAGAGTATAAAGCTTTATTTCCTGAATTAGATGATTATATCCACCAAGGATTGGTTGATAGTTTTAAATATACAACTCCGAACACCTATAATCGGCTTATTGAATGTGCCAAAACTTCTCCAGAGTCTTCTGAAGATTTTGTTGGTTTACATAAACCAGAGTTTAGTTATTCCAGAGAAGTTCCAAGTAATCATTACAAGATGTTAGCACATTTATTGGGAACCTCCCTATCAGAACAACCCTTTTTCCACATAGATATTCTTAATGGCAAGGATAAAATGAGATTATATGCAAATGCAAATCCATCTCAAAGAGAACTTCTTGATATCACCTTAGATTCGTTTGAAAGAATACCTTCTAATCAAGATGTTCATTATGAAAGATTACCTAAAGCAATGCAACAGGATTTGCAATCAAAATTGAATTCATCTCACGAAAGATATACTTATTTTGTTGGAAGCCCCACACTTCCTTTATCAAGAGATAAAGTTTATGTTCCATTTGATTTTTTGTTGAGAGAAGATTGTGTAGATTTAATAGAAATAAGTGAGAGAGGTCAAAATGGATTTAGATAACCATTTACTTTATATTGACATAACAAATAAATGTAATCTTAATTGTGAGTTTTGTATGTATAAAGAAGAAAGAAGAAAGAATCCCTTAGGTTTAAAATTAAATACCCTGGCAAAAATAAATATTTCTAATATTTTAAATCATCCAAAAACAGAAAGGCTTATTATTAGTGGAGAAGGTGAACCATTTAATAATCTTAGTTCTATTTTTGATATACTAAAACTTTCAAAAGGAAATAAAAAAATACAAATTATCTCTAATGGTTTATGGTTAGTTTCAAAAAAGTCAAATTCAATTTTAGATAGACTAAATAGTTTAAAGGTAGAAAAAAATGATGAATATCAAATAAGAATAAGTTGCGATACTTTTCACATAGATAAAATTGGAGAAAATAATTACAAAAAAATTATTGGCAATATTTTAAATTATAATAAAAATATTAGAAAGATTGAAATTTGTTTTAGAGGTATTCTCGAAGAAAAGGAAAAAATATTGGTTATGATAAAAAATAAATTTTTGAATAAAGGCGATAATATTGAATTTAAAGAAATTTCAGAATTAGAAGTAGATGTTATAATTAATTCAAATATTAAATTAAATTTTATTTTTAAAAATCTAATAGATTTGGAAAATATAAAAAAACAAAACAGTCTTAACAAATACATTGATTCTCTAGAAAATATTTACCATAAGCCATTTACTCTCGGTCATTTAAAAAAAGATAATAATGGAATGGATATAACAATTAAACCTAATGGAGACCTTTATTTTTATGGGGCAGAAATTTATCCTATCTTTAATATTCTTGAAGATAATATAACAATTAAAAAGCTTGAGAGGATAATTGAAAATAATTTAATATTGAAACAACTATACTCAACTTCATTTAATAAATTAATCAAATCATTGAAGAAATATAAGCCATTTGAGAAAATAATTAATTCAATAAATAATCCTTACTGGGTCGTTAAAAAAATGTATTCTTTCAATAAAAATAAATTTGAGGATTTAATCAAATGCTAATTGATACCCACATTCATACAAAAAGATGCCACCATGCAGAAGGAGATTTAGAAGATTATATTATTGAAGCAATTAAAAAAGGAATAAAAATAATTGGATTTTCTGAACATGCACCGCTTCATTTTGATTTAGATAAAAGATTAACACAAGAAGAATCAATAAAATATTTGAAAGATATAAACAGACTAAAAATGAAATATAAAAATAAGATTAAAATACTGGCTGGTTTTGAAATAGACTATATTGAAGGTTACGAAACTCAAATTAAAGATTTTATTGATAAAACAAATGCTGACTTTTATTTAGGAAGCATACATTTTATATCATTAAACGAAAAAATATTCACCATTTGGGATTATAAAGAAATACAACATAACAAGATATTACAGCATGAATATTTTAGACTGATGATTAAAGCGATAAAGACAAAATTATTTAATTCAATTAGCCATCCTGACCTAATTTTTAGAGCAGGATTTAATGAAATTTCTTTTAGAAAAAATTTTGAACAAATATTCAAGGAACTTGTCAAGAATAATGTTTGTTATGAGATTAATTGTTCTGGAATGTTTAAAACAAAGTATAATCCTCAAACAGATACTATGGATGTTGGAGGATTTTTTAATAAAAAAAATTTATTTAAAGCTTCTAAATTAGATGTTCAATTTACAATAGGGTCTGATGCTCATAAAATTGAAGATTGTGGAAAGGGAATAAAAGAACTGACTGAATTAGTAAAATTAAATAAATTAAAAGTTGTTTTTTTCAAGAATTGTAAAAAGCAAGAAATAAAAATATGATTCAAAAAATTATTTTAACGGGAGGGGCAGGAGTCGGAAAGACTACAATAATTAATTTGTTAAAATCAAAAGGATATGGCACCCTCGGTGAAAGTGGAAGAGAAGTTTATATTTCTGAACAAAATAAAGAAAAAGAAGACAAAAATTACAAGCCAAAATTACCTCAAACAGATTATATTCCATTTGAAGAAAAAGTTATCCAAAGACAATTAGATAAAGAAGGAGAATTAACTGAGGAAATATATTTTTTAGATAAGTCATTAGTAGATTGTTTAGGAATGTCTTTTTATCAGAGAAAAACTTTAAAATCAAATATTTCTGAATTGATAAGACAAGCAAATTATTTTCATAAAGTGTTCTTGTTGTCTCCCTTAGAAAATTATGAGAATGACGAACAAAGAAGAGAGACTGAGGAAGAAATGATTAAAATGCATAAAGAATTGCAAAAAGCTTACATTAGTCAAGGATTTGATGTTATTGAAGTTCCAATAATGTCTCCAGAAGAAAGAGTGGATTTTATTCTGAGGAAACTGAATCAAAAATCTTCTTAGGTCTATTTGGATAAAAAATATAAAAGTTATCTATTGTTAATTCAAATTCAGGGTCATCTTTTGAATCGGCAATAATTTTCTTTAATTCTTCTATTTTTTCATCATTTCCTAATGCAATTCCAATATGGGGTGTAAAATCCATTTCAGGGTCATTAAAATGTTCAATATCCCCCTTTAATGCTTCCATTATTTTCTTGTGCATTTCTTCAATTTCATCAAATTCAGTTATGTTCCATAAAATTGCTGGAACACCGATGCCAACTTCCCAACCTCCAAGCAATCCTTTAACTTTTACTTTTAATGGTAAATATTTTTTAATAATTTCATTAATCTTTGGAACTAATTTTTGAACATATTCTTCAGAATATTTTTCTGGATAACTAAAATAACAAACAGAAATATGTTGCGGAGCTATATCATCAAAAAAATCTTCTTTCATATAAAATTTTACATTTGGGTCTAATTTATCTTTATACATTTTAAGAAAAAGATAATCTTTTTTTGAGACCATCGCCATTAGACCGTATCTGTGGGGATGTTTGAATGCCATAAATTATTATTGGTTTATTTTATTTTAAAACTTTATCTTTTTCATTGTAGTTGTGTTCTAAGGAGACAGATGTTTTTTTTAACTCAATCTTCCAACACTTTACACAAAAACTTTATTAAACATCGTTTTCTTTTACCATCCATGAAGGTGATAACATTTTCTTGGAATAAACGAGCAATAAGCATAATGATTGGCTACATACTTTTAATGACAGGTGCAATAGTGATGAGTGCTATTGTCTATCAATTGATGAAATCCTATGTTCCAAAAGACACAATAGATTGCCCAGACGGGGTCTCGATTTTTATTACAGAATCAAGTTGCATAGAAAACATTACAGACAACACTTACGAATTAAGAATAAATATTAGAAACAACGGAAGATTTGATGTGGGGGGATATTTTATACATGCAACAAATTCTTCTAATCAAACATTAGCCACAATAGATTTATCAAAAAATCTCGTGATTGGCACTGTCTCAAAAAACGCAGTTGTTTTTCTTCCAGATGTGGGGAATGTCCAGAATTATCTAAACCCAAATAATAACATAACAAGGGTCTTTAATGTATCAAGCAAATTATATTCAGTTGAATTAATTCCAATTCGTTACCAAGTCATGGACAACAAAAAACAATTAGTAAGTTGTAGAAATGCAAAAATTATAGAGAATCTAGATTGCGGACCTCTTGTTGTTGTCGAGGAGGAATGTGTTCCTGTTTGTGGAGAATGTGGTAGTGATGGTTGCGGGGGAATTTGCCCTGATACTTGTACAAGTGATAAAGCTTGTAATATCTTTAGTAATACTTGTGTGCCAAAATGTCAAAATGACCTCCAATGTTCTGGAACAGAAATTTGTAGAATTGGAGGATTTTGTAGTTTGTGTGGTAATGGGGCTGTTGAGGGGGATGAAGAATGTGATGGGGGAATACCAAATACTCTTACTGGTTGTGGGGATGATTGTATGGCATTAGATGGATATAGTTGTCGCCCAGATTTTAATACTTGCGATCCAATTTAGGTAAAAAATAGGATTTGTGGTTAGAAATTTGATTTGTTATAATTTAGCTTAGATTAAAATTATCACTTTTTCCAAATTTTATCTACTGAGATTAAAAAAGGGTTAATCTTATATAAAAAATAAACAAAATTCCTTATGGTTTTATGAGAAAAATAAAAAAATATTTTTTTTGGATTTAATGGATGAATAAACTTCATACTCATTTTCGTTGGAACATATTTATTTATCCAATTATATTTTGGTGTAATTTTAATCACTTTATCTAAAAATATATATTGTCTAAAATAGGTTTTGATATATTCTTTAAAACTAAGTATTGGATTAAACATAACATTTGCATGATAAATTATTCGAATCTGCCCTTTTCCAAATCTGTGAGATATACTTCTTTCAAGATATATATCTTCAGCACCAAAATTATTATCAACATCCCATACTTTATAATTTTTAAGCAAAAAACATCTCCCATGGAAATATATTTTTGATCTTTTTTCAAATTCAATTCCAATTGATTGAGGATCAATTTCTGCATAGGGGTGAAATTTTTTGGATTGTTTTATAGCTATTTCTGATGTAGGATAATAAGCCCTAAAATTAAGTGCCTTATCAAGAAATTTTTTATAATAATTTAATCCTTTATATGGGGTTGGAATTGGATGGGCTCCAACGACTTTTATTTTAGGATGTTTGATAAGTTGTTCTATCATTAAAAACAAACATTTTTTATCCATAAATGCATCAGCATCAACAAAAAGAGCTGGGCATTTATTTTTTCTTTTCTTTCTTAAAAGATTAATACATTTATGTTGTGCCTTAACCATACCTTTTCTACTTTTAATAACTTCTATAGGGAAAAAGGTGTTTTTATTTTTGATAGAAAATTTCTTTGCGATAAAAGGAGTTTTATCGGTACATCCATTATGACAGATTACTCCTTTAAATTTTGGACAAGTTTTATAATTTTTTTTAAGATTTTTAATAGCAAATTCTATTGAATCTTCAACACTTTTTACAGATTTTTCTAAATATTTCTCTTCGTTATAAGCAGTCCAAATAACATAAATTTCAGAAATTTTATTTCGTTTCATTTTACCAACTATAAATTGTTTCGTAATCTCTCCATATTTGTTCTTCATCTATTGGAGCAACTAATTTCAAATGGTTTTTTAAAAATTTATAATCCTTAATTAATTTTTCAACAGGATGAATATTCTTAGCAGTTTTTAATCTTTCAATCCATTCTTTTCTACTGGGAACATTTGGAGCATTTTCTATTTTTTCTCTACCTGTTAAAATTGCTTCTAATTCTTCAAAACTATCTTTATTACTTATAGGCATATAATCTGGAGTAGGATCTAACTTTGTTGGATTAATTGCTTGAACCCCCACTTTTGAAGTATCCTTTAAATTAACCAAAATTTGATATAACGACCAAAGATTTGGAGGCAAGGTTTTTTTCCATTCAATCATCATTCCTCCTAAACTTCCTTTATATGCATGCATTGGTTGTATTGAGACTCTTTTTGCCCCCATATCTAATACTTTTTCTATACTTTTTGTTGTATCTTTTATAGCTAATTTTTCTGCCATAAATAAAGGTTTGACAAAGACAAAAGGTACAAAATTAATTCCTTGGGAATCCATGATCTTTTTAGCTTGATATACTTCTTTCATATTAAATCCTTTATGGTGATTATATTTTCTTATGAAATCATTTGTAGTTTCCACTCCTATTGATAAATCAATTTCTAAATTATCTCCTAAAATTTTTCTCATTTCATTAATATTATTTTCTGTGATATATTCTGGACGAGATTCAATTGAAATTATTTTTGAAGCATATTTTTTTGCTTCTTTTAATAATTCTTTTCTTTCATTTGAAGGCAATTCTTTTTCATCAAAAAAATTACGATTAAACAAAAGAATATTTTTTTTTGTTTTTTCTTGTATGAAATCTGAGAGATATTTAAATTGATGAAGATAACCTTCAGTCCCCAAAGCCCTGTTCTCAATTGTGCAGAAAGTACATCCTCCAGAATCTCTTTTATAGCTACACAATTTTGACATAAAATAAATCATTGCGAAATCTTCTCCCCCTCTTACAAATGGCTTATTCCATTTTTTAGGAGCATAATTAGTTTTTCTTAATAATTCATTCATAAAATCCATAACCACTTTATTATAGTAACATTTATAAATTTTTTCACTTTGGCATTTCCATGAAAAGATTGATCATTTTTGACTTTGATGGCACTATTAGACAAGATATTTGGAATTATAGAGAAAAATTGAAAATACTCTCAGAACTTAAAGAAAAAGGAGTAGTGGACGAAATAAAAAAAGAGAAATATATGAGGGATGAATTTATTAAGAATTGTAATATATGCCAAGATACACAAGAATTAATAAAAAAATTATCAGAGAATTATACTTTAGTAATTTTCTCTATGGCGAGTAATAAATATGTTAAAGAAAATTTAAATAAATATAATTTATTAAAATATTTCAAAAGTTTTTATTCAGCAAAGGATGATTTTAATTCAGAAATTAAAGAAAAGGAACATTTCCAAAAAATATTTGATGATTTTTTGTGTAAACCTAAAGAAGTTTTACATATAGCAGATAATTATGGCATAGATTATATTTCTTCTGAATTAGGGTGTGAAACTATTCTTGTTGATCATTGCCCAATAAAAAAATATTCAATTAAAGAAATAAAAGAAAAAATTGGAAACAATTAGTAAGATATCTGAGCTTGAAAGAGATTTTGGAGATGTTGAGCTATTAGAAGATATGTCAAACGGTTTGAAAAATAAAGTCCTTAGAGTAATAATTGGAGGGATTGAAAGAGTACTCAAAATTTTTCATTCTGATTATGCAAAATATATGAAATTTGAAACAGAATCAAGTGCATTGGATTATTTTGGTCAAAGAGATCTTTCTCCAATGTTAATACATAAAAATCCAGATTCCCAATTAGTTATAATGACATTAGAAACAATTCCTATTAGACAAAAAACTCTTTCCTCAGAAGGAATTTTATCTCTTATGGAGAGAATTCATTCTTCTGGATATCCTGCTGAATATAAAGATAATTATTTGCGGAATATTATAACAGAAGGTTTGGACAGACAAAGAGATTCTCTTTCTAAAGAAGTTTTTAAAAAATATATAAAAGCCCTTGAGAATATTAATAGAGGAACCCTTGTACCTTCTCATGGAGATTATAGAATAAACAATTTAGTAGAAAGAAATGGAAGGCTACTTTCTATAGATTGGGAAAATGTTCTTTTACACGATTCTTCTTTTGATATATCTTCTATGATTTCTTCTCTGCAATTTGAAGGAAATCATCAACTTGCAAAAGAATTATTTAAAAAAACCCTTGGCAAAGAAAATTTTAGAAATTTACCAACACTATTAGGAAGCAATTATGTGGTTTATGGAATTTATCATGGCATCTATAGAAACAAAAAAGATATAAAAGAAAAATATTTATCAAAAGCTTTGGAGGTAATTAGTAATGGACTTGATTAAAATACCAAAAAAATATTTGTTTTTAACTAGCAATCACACTTATGGGCATATTGTAGAATGTATTACTGTCGCAAAAAAATTAGTTAAATTGGACAAGAATTGCGAAATAACAATTGTTTGTGAAGGAAATGCGGCAAGATTGGCTGAAAAAGAAGGTTTTTGTGTTATTAAACTCCCACTAAGTTCTGGATGTAAAGATAAATATATTTATAATGCAATAGATTTCAATCCATTAGTTGAACCATTGCTAGACGCCATCGTAAGAACTCTCAAACCAGACAGGGTAATAATGAATTTCAGATATGCTTTTAAGGCATGCTTAGAAAACAAAATTCCATTTGTGTTAATTTTTCCAAATGAGATGAAAGAAAGATTAAAATTTTATTCTGAAATTGCAGATAAGATATTTTTTACTTACCCAAATTTTTATATCAATAATAATTTAAGTAAGTTAGATATTGTGGGTCCAATTTTACCAGAAAGAAAAAATAATTCTTTAAATATACAAGAAAATACTTTTTTATTAAGTTTGGGAGGTGGGGGATGGAAAGACTCATTGAAAAAAATAATAGAGAAGGTAATAAGATATTTTGAATCTCAGGAAAAATATAATTTATTAATATTGTCTAATCATTTTAAATTAGAGGATTTTAATTGTAAAAAAAAGAATATAATTTTTCATGATTTTGTTGATACTACTGAAGAATTTATAGATATTATGACTAGAGCAAAAGGAATAATTACCCATGGAGGAACTACTTTAATACAATCAGCATATCTAAACAAGCCAACAATTTCAATACCTCTCCCATTTTTAAGAGATCAAATTAGAAGATCTGAGATTTTTGAAAGCAAAGGTTGTATTGTCAAGTTAAATGAGGATGATTTAAACAATGAGACTATAAAAAAAGCTATTGAATCTGCTTTAAATAAAAACTTGTTAGAGAATCAAAAAAAATATTTGAAGGATAATAATGCTTCCTTAAAAATAGCCCAATATCTTATTGATAATTCTAAATCAAAAAATATCCAAATAGATAAGGAAGGTTATAATGCAAAATATTTATCTAATAATAAAAATGAGATTTGTATATTAAACAAGCCCAATTCTGAATCAAAAATTTTAATTTCTTGGACATCAGAATTATCAATAGATTATCAAAATCCTGTACCCGAATGGTTTAGAGAAATTATTCCATATACAATTCAAAAAGAATTAAACTTACATAGAAGAAATTCAGAAAAGTTTTTATCAGATAAGTTGATAAAAAATACTTCAGAAGATATTAATGGACATTATTGTAGGACATATTCTTTTTCTAATTTTTATATAGTTAGATGGTATTGTAAGGAATCAGGAAGGAGTTTTATTTATTTTTCAATTAATACAAATAAAAAAGAAATTAAAAGAGTAAAATGCCATTAGAAAAATCTCATTTAGATAAAATAGTTCTCCAATCAATAGATAGATTTATCAATTTTAAATTTTCAAAGAATATTTATTTTTATACAAAAAATCTTTCTGGTGCGGGAAAAAGTTCTCTGCTAAAGAGAATTAAATCTTATTGTGCTATAAATAATTTGCCTCATTGTTATATAAAAAATCTTTGCTCTTTAGACGCAGGAATAAAAGTTACAAACAGATCTGAAGAAAATTTGAGGATTATTTTAAAAAGTATCCCCTCTACACCGCAAATTCTTTTATGTGACGAAGTTAAAGAGACAGAACTTTATTTTAAATTGAGAGACAAGCACCATTTTATTTATACAGGATATGCCTTAGCAGACGATATCGGAGATTTTGAGAATGAATTTAATTTATTACAAATAGATACACAATTTACAAAAAAAGAAATGAAAAAAATTCTTAACGATAAATATCCTAACAAACAAAAACTAATAAAAAAAGTTATGGAAATTTCACCAAATCTTGGATTAGGTGAAAGATGCCTTGTTGCATTGGGAGAGAGTTTGAATTTAAACGATTTAGAAGAATATTGCCAAAAATTAAATAATCCAAGTAGAGGAGCATCTGAAAATTATAATCATTATTTGGAATTTGAATCTAATTCTGAAAATAAGAGAAAAAGTTTTTCAATATTATTATAAAATGCCTGGATATAGAAAAGATTCTAAAATAAATGAATATACTATTGGAAATATAGTTTTGCCTATTGTTAATTTTATACATAACTATAAACCCGATTGCATTATTGGATGTGATCGTGGTGGAAGAATAGTTGCACTTGCAGTTTCAATAATGTATCAAAAGATTTATGGCAAATTTCCAACATGCGATTCTACAATTAAATTTAAACGTATTAGTAAAAATGATTCTAAGAAGATTACTCAAGATCACATCAAACCTTTAGTTGACTATTTATTAAGTAAAAAAAGAAACCCAAAAATAATTTTATTGGACGAATGGACAAGAACAGGGGTTAGTTTCAAAAGAGTCAAAACTTTATTTAAAAAATTAAGTAATAATTCTATTGAAATTAAATTTGGATGCTTATTGGGAGATTTAAATTCGTCTGTAGATGTTTATGGAAGAGAATATGAACAAGATGAATATAACTCAAATTTTCATAGTCAGCAACATATTATTGGCATAGATTATGATGCAAATCTTCAGCCATTCTCCACTATGACTAAAGAAGGAATTAAATTTAGAAGACAGATGAAAAAATCAATTGAATCTATACTAGTTAATAAATAATTTTCAATAATCCAATTTAGATATACTAATCAAAATAATTTTTAATTAATTTTGCAACTTCAGAGGGTGATTCAGCAATGCCTATTTTTTTCCAACTGAGGTTATTTAAGAAAATTTTAGATTCATTATTGTTATTAATCAATATTACTTTTTTATCGGCTTTTATTGCTAAAGAAATCTCAGATAGAGTTCCCATTCCAATTCCACAAGCAACAACAATATCACTTGAAAGGATATTTATGTTATTTCTAGCACTCCCAATACCAGTAACTATTGGAATATCTATAAACTCAGAGACCCCCTCTAAGTTATCAGAAGGAAGTATCCCAATTGTAAGGCCCCCATTTAATTTTGCACCTTTACTTACAGCGTCCATAACTCCACTCTTTCTTCCCCCATTTAATAAAATCCATCCATTCTTGGCAATCAATTTTCCTATTTCTTCAGCATTAGCTAAGTCACTTTCAGTAGCTCCGCCTCCAGGACCCATAACTCCAATTATTTTTTTCCTTTTCATAATTTTTTTATTACTAAGTCTTTTAAATAATTTTCTTAAAATGTTTAAAGAAATTTTAAAAATCCAAAAAAGGAAATTTTAAAAATAAAACTAATCAGATAATATTATGGAAATAAAATTAATCATTTTTGATCTAGGAGGAGTTTTAACCTTCCCTAAAGATGATAATGATCCGCATAAAAGAATCGCTAAAAAATATAATATCTCTCCAAAAGATTATGATACATTTTTCTATAAATATTTTGAAGATTACCATTTTAATCGTACCCTCTCTCAATATAATTTTTGGAAAAAAACACTATCGCAAATAAATAAAAATATTACAGAAGTAGAAATTCAAGAAGCAATAGAAGATTTCGACAAAAATTTTACAAAAGAATATAATGAAAAAATGATACAATTAGTAAAAAAATTAAGTAATAAATATAAGTTAGTTCTTTTATCAAATTCTTCAAGAGAAATGGATAAAGCAATTTTTTCTTCAGAGGTCATAAAATATTTTGATAGAATATGTTTAAGCCATTTTAATTCAAAGAAAAAACCTTGCAAAAAAGCATTCTTTCCTATTTTGGAAGATTTTGACGTTATGCCCAAGGAAGTTATATTTGTAGATGATAAGGAAAAAAATATTATTGGAGCAAAAAACCTTGGCATAAACACAATTCATTTTAAAAATTATGAAACAACTACAGAAGAATTAAAAAATCTAAAAGTAATTTAATTATAATATTTTACTTAACATCCAGCTACCAATAAAATCTGAGTGCTATATAAAAATACTTATATTCTAAAACCCACCAACTACATAATTAGTTATATTTGAATTAATTGTTTCTTTTTTGTTTTTGTTTTGATACAAATGCGAATCGTTAAAACATTCTAATAATGCTTTATTTTCTGCTTCATCTACTGCATTATCATTTTCTCCAACATAATTTATATGTGCGAAACTTTCATCAAGTTTTTTTATAATAAAATCAACATAAAATGTTTTTGCTTCTCCACAACTTCCACCCCCATAAGCAACTTGGCTATCCTCAACATAAGCTTGATACTTATCCTCATTAGCATCTAAAATTGCTTTTGTATCTGTCCGAAAATCTGTTTCATAAGGAACTTCAACACTATCACTAATAATGTTTACATCTTCAGCAAAATTCTCTGCACGAACATTAAGATCATTCACACCATATCCAAGTGGGGCTTCAACTTCAAACCCTGCCCAATACTCATTAATATTATCCCAACCCCAAAAATCAGGAACTCCATTAAGACCAAGGTTAAATCGAGACAATAAACTCCCATCACTTATAGCACCATAAATCCAATTAATATTCCCTTCTTCAATAATATTAGTTAAACTAGGTTGAACAGGATTCTTCCCAACAACACCCAATGTTTTTATATCACAACCTTCATCATCACAAGCTTCCATAACCACTTGCCCTAAATCTGCTGTCGCATCTGTTCTATTGGGTTTAGTTGTTTCTATTCTGAATGCATCTTCATTTTGATAACCTAAAAATAATCCATCTCCACTAACATCCATTCCATACATTATTGTATCTTCTATATTAGCATCTGTTGCAATAATTCTCCCTTCAATATCTTTTCCCCATGTTTGGTAAATATTATTTGCATCAGCACTCGCAGTAGAATCTTGAGAAAAAGCAAGTCCTTGAATTACAGGCAAAACATTTTCTTCAGGGGGGTCAACTGGTGGCTCTTCAACATTCTTAA
>JAUVHP010000083.1 GCA_030593225.1 archaeon | reverse complement strand
GACGGAAATTTAATAAACGTAGTTAAAACGAGCAAAACACACAAAGGAAATCAAATAATTTTAACAGAACTTAATTTAACACTAATTGAATACATAACAGCAACAAACGAAATTAAAGCCGGGGATAATCCAATAATTTTTTATAAGCCTTTAAATTGTTTCATTAGGTTATGTAAAGAAATAATAATTATAAAATGAGTAGTTTTAAGGGGTTTTGTATTGCTGAAATTGGAACCAATGGAACCGGCAAAAGTACATTTATGAAAAAATTAATTGACAGGTACCCAAAAAATAAAGATGTACTTTTAACTATGGATGATGACAGCGAGACAATGTGGGACTATTTAACAGAAATACAACCGGAACAAATACCATATTTTAAAGGCAAAGCCAAATCCTTTATTGAATACAAAAAAAAAGATAAAGAATTTTATTTAGATCAAATATACAACGGTTTTGGCAAAAGACATCAAAAGTTTAACGGGGGCCTGTGGGCAATTGATGATGCAATGACAGTTTTCGGAACCCGCGACGAGTCAGTAATGAGGATTTTTAAAAAACGTAGGCAAAGAAAATTAAATATTATTGTAAATTGTCATGGAGCAAGTGAATATCCAATTTCTTTATTTAAAAACACAACGCATTTTTTGATATTTAAAACATTAGATAGTTACGATCATATTACAAAAAGAATGAATAAAGAGTTAACAGAAAGTTTTATTAAATCAATTAATTACGTAAACGAAAAAGCAGAAACAAACCCGTATTTTAACTTTGTTTTTGATATGAAAAACCCGCCTAAAATATAAAAAATATGAAACTAAAAACAAAAGATAGAGTAAAAATATCAGATAATTTTTATTTAGATGAGTTTATACACCCCAAAATTTACGAAAGATTTGGCCGTACATCTACAAGATATTTGAACCCCGGTATAGTTAAGGCCGTTGAATTAGTTAGAAAGGGATTTAATGAGGAAAGAAAAATGCACATACCACACGCTAAAGAAATAGGTATATATATAAACACTTGGGGAACCGGTGGAAATTTAATAAATTCAGGCGTTAGGGACTTTCTTAATCCTCATAAAAAAAATAGCCGTTCTCGGCATTATTATTCAATGTGCGCGGATATGCACTTAAACGGTGCAAGAGATGAAAGGGAACTATATAACCATATAATAAAACATTCTGAATTTTATTTTAAAAAAGGTATTTCAACTATTGAAGATTTTAATTTTACGCCGGCATGGTGCCATATATCAATTGAATGGAATCCTTGGGATGATAAAATGAGAATAATAAAACCGTAAAAAATGAAACTAAGAAAAAAGAAAAGACAAAAAATAAAGTTTAAAGATAGGCCCTTTATAAAATATGTAAAAGAACACGCCCCGGAATTGTTAGGTAATAGCTTGGATTTTGTGGGAGAGGTTACAGGCATAACATTGGTTGAAAAACTAGGGGAGAGAATTGCAGGAAGGGAAGGAAGCGAACATTTTAGCGCAGATGGTCAGGCGCACGCATTAGAACTATTTAAGGCAGAAATAAAACAACATCAACAAATACAAGAAGAAATTACCAAAAGATGGCAAGCAGACTTAAAAAGTGATAATAAATTAAGTAAATTGGCACGGCCTATAGTTTTACTTTATTCATGGGGATTAATTACAATTATTGTTATATTAAGTTTTTGCGGTTTAACTTTACCAAATCCAATAATTTACATGATTGATACAATGTGCGGAGCCGTTACGGTTGGGTATTTTGGATTGCGTACCGTAGATAAAAGGAATGAAAAAAAGTATTTTTATGAAAAAAAGCAGATTTAAACCGCCTTATAAAAGTGATGCAAAAAAAACCAATTTTAGAAAGTCAGTAAAAAAAGCCGGAGTTTATATAATAAAATCAAGATCAACCGGCAAAATTTTATATATTGGACATTCTAAAAGTGATTTATATACTACAATGTACCGACATTTTCAAAGCTGGGAAGATGTACAAAAAAGGACAGTTTATAAAAATAGGAATTTATATTTAGTAAGAGTGGTTTACACAAGCCCTCAAAAAGCGTTTAAATTAGAACAGGCTTTAATTAAAAAATATAAGCCAAAAGATAACCCCTTCAAAACGGCATTAATAGGAGATAAAGAATATAAAAAAGAAATTGAAAAATATATAAAAGAAAACGTTAGAACGGATATACCGTTTTAATTCCCTCCGGGCCTATATAGTGTTTTTTATTTGTTCACCTATTCTCACAAAAGGCCCGGAGTTTTTTTTTTGTATATTTATAAAAAATATTTAGATTATGCCAAAATTATATTATAGAGCGCCAAAAGTAAGAACCTACAAAGGAAAAAAATACCATATTTGGGGAATTGAGGGAACTGTAAAACCAAAAGCAATTGCAACATTTTATGCAGGGCCTAAGTACGGACAAAAAAAGGTTGTCAATCTTTCAATGCGTGTTGCATTAGCTAAAGGATTAAACATGCCAAATAAAAAAGGATATTCAACAGGAAAAAAAATAATTTAACATGCCTAAGACATTAAGAAAATCAAAAAATATTTAGATTATGGCAATAAGCAAAACAGCATCTAAAGAAATTGAAAGAGCAGTTAAAAGTGATGTAAAAGAGTATATAAACAAAAAAAAATATTCTAAAATAAAGGCTATTAATACTGTTATATCTAACTATGAAAAAGCAATTAAAAACCCGCCTAAATGGAGCAAATTAAAAAAAGCACAATATATTGCAGAATATAAAAAAGGAATATCAACAGCTAAAAGATTAAGAAAATCAAAAAATATTTAGATTATGCCAAAATTTATAACAATTGAAGGGAAACGATACACAAAAAAAATATCTTTTAAAACTAAAAAAAAGGCTAAAACATACGCAGAAACAAAACGAAAAAAGGGGTTTTTAATTAGAGTTATCCCCATTAAAACAAGAACCGGTAAAAAATACGGTATATATCAGAGGGGAAACGAAAAACGTAGATAATGAAATTAACACCGGCCCTATTTTTTAAAAAATATTATTTTTTTGCTATTCTTAATCAGATAACAACCGGGGTGCCCGCTTCAATTACTTTATCTCAAGCAGCAATCGAGAGCGGGTGGGCGGGTAGTGGATTAACACAAAACGCCAATAATTTTTTTGGTATTAAAGCTAATGGAAATTGGAAAGGTGAAACATATTCAGCAACAACCGGAGAGTTTTACAATAATCAATATACAATTGTAGAAAACGAACTATTTAGAGCATATAAAAGCCCCTATTATTCCTTTAAAGATCATTCTAATTTTTTACAAGACAATAAAAGATATTCAGCCCTTTTTTTATTAAATCCTTTAGACTATGAAGGTTGGGCAAATGGGTTGCAAAAATCAGGATATGCAACAAGCCCAACTTATGCAAGTAAATTAATAAATATTATTAATAAATACGATTTGCATAAATACGATAAACAAGCTATAGTAATAAAAACAATAGGAACCTTAACAATTATAGGTGTACTTGTTTATATAGCAACGAGGAACAAATAGACGACAATAAAAAAGAAATCAAGAGTATAAAAAATCAGCTT
>JAUVHP010000033.1 GCA_030593225.1 archaeon | reverse complement strand
TTTTGATTTTACTTGTTTTAACACTTTTCTTACAAAAGAAACCGCCCTTGGATTTGCAACATTAATTACAAATAGTTTTGAATCTCTTTTCATAATTGCAGATTTACCAACACACTTTCCAAAAGACAATTGCATTCCTGTCTGCATACGGTCAGCCCCAGCACCAGTAAGCATTTTATTTTCTCTCTGAATATGATGTGGAAAAGGAACAATCTTAAACATATATTGCCCTGCAAGTTCTTTGTCAATTTGTTTATTAATATACTGACGACACGCCTCAAGTGCATTATGCCGAATCTGAACTTTTTCAGTACAAAGAACAACTAATTCGTGAGGAAGTTTTCCATTATTAAGCAAACTCGCTTTCCCCATAGTAAACTTCACAATTTTCTGAGGTGGCACAGTCTTAATAAACGACTTCTGCCTTCGTTTACTAGTCCTTGTAAAAGGAGTTACATTTTTCTTAGAATATGCATTTGCTTTACGCAGTGTAGCCATTTTTTATACCTCTTGGATTATTATCTTGAATAGATTTTTTTAATTCTGAAAGAGGATAACATATATTGTTTTCCCAAACACTAATTTTTTGGATTCTTAGCTGAATCGAATCCATCTTATTTATATAATGATATCCAATATTTGAAGATACATCTTGGATAACTGTCAAAGGTAATCTTTTTTTAATAGGGTAGTTTACAAATTCTCCTTGATGATTATAAAACCCAAATCCAAAACACCCATTCTTAGTTTCAACTATTTTTCCATTTGTATCTAATATTTTTAATAAAGTTTCTTCTCCAAATAATCTTCTTAATTTTGACCTTTTTGCTCTTGTATTTCTCATTTTATCTCAACTTTTGTTGTAACAGCTTGCCCAGGCAAACCCTTTTCAAAAATAGCCCGCACAACACCTTTATTTCCGTGGGCAGATGAAATCTTGCCCTTGATTATTTTACCTGCTGGCGACTTCCATTCAACTTCTTTTCCAACAAATTTCCCAGCTTCTTCTCGTGTAACAATTCCTTCTATTTCAATCAAAAAATGTCTTTCTTTAATTGTGTGTCTTCCACGTCTAAACTGAATAACTCTTGCGTTCATTTGAAATAACCTCCAGATAATTTTCGGATGCATGGAAATTTTATATTTGCTTTTGCCATATTTAGTATCAATAAATTTCGTTTATAAAATTTGCTATCTAAGAAAATTTATTTTTCCTCAAAAACATCTCTAGAATTATAAGGAGGAATATTAATAAATAAAACTTTTACATTTGAATCTGTTTCATTTTTGATTGAATGAGTTGTTCCTGGTTCTTGAATAATCGTATCATGAGGTTTTTTTACTTTTCCATCATAAACAATTTCCCCTTCCATAACTATAACTACTTCTTTCATTTTTTTATGATGATGTTTTGGTAGTCCCTTTCCAGGTTCTATAATTAAAAAAGTTGAACTAAAAGTACCATCAGATTCAAAAACTTGAACTTTACCAAAAGTTTCTGGAAATTCTTGCATAAAATATAATTAATATTTATGTTTTTAAAGATTACTACTCAAGAACAAAAATCTCACGCCCTACAATTTGATTTCCTCTAAACTCTGGAATTGGAAATTTAATATTTTTAATTGTTGATAATTTCAAATCAGTTTTTTCTAAAACTCGATCCATATCACAACCCAATCTTTTTTTACCAATTCTAATAAAAGGTGCAGTAAAAACAATTTTCCCTAAAACTAAATTACTCAAATTTCCTAAAATTTTAATCATTAAATTTTCATAATCTTTTAACATTTTTTTAGCTTTTTCTTTTGTTGGAATTTTTTTTAAAGTTTCTCCTAAATCTGGCTCTGTTACAAGAACATTTACTTCACTAATTTTAGCAGTTGAAGAATCCCAATTAATTAACTTGTATTTTTCTTTAGAAAAATTTTGATATTCCAAATTCTCTCTTGCACCATTAATTGCTTTTTTATCTTTATCAATTCCAATAACTTCAATTTCTTGAAGTAATGCCTCTTGCAAAATAACTCCAACACCACAAAATGAATCTAATAATTTTCCATTTTTTTTAACTTGCGAAAGATTAATAATAATTTTAGCTAAACGCGGAGAAATTGAAAGCGACTCTCGTCGAACAGGACGAGTCATATCTCTTTGTTCTAATTTTTCATAATCACATTTTTCAGTTACCTTACCGAAATATAATTTTTCATCACCAAATAAAAAAAATTCTTTATTAATTAAATTAGAAACAATATTTTGAACTTTTTTTCCAGATTGAAGTTCAATTCTGCCAGTCAAAGTTTTTTGAACTGCCTTTAATTTTTCACTACGAAATCTCTTTTTTAAATATCTAGAAATTTCCTCAACAGAATTATCAGCAAAATCCCACAAACAATAATTAAATTTATTTTTTTCACCAAAATATAATTCTTTTTTATCTAAACAACTAATTAATTCTTTTTTATTTCCTTCACATAAAACTTCACCAATAGAAATAACTCCACCAAAATTATTAATAATTTTTGAAATTGGTTTTTCTAAATCAAGAAGAACTGCATTCTTTTTAATTTCATAATCTTTTATTTCATTTCCGACCTTTTCAAAATACGAAAAAATCTCTGCAAGAGAAAGTTCAACATTTCGACCAAGAATAAATAAATATTTCATAGATTATAGAAATTGG
The DNA here is from genome assembly GCA_030593225.1 of archaeon. GTDB lineage: Archaea > Nanobdellota > Nanobdellia > Pacearchaeales > GW2011-AR1 > JAUVHP01. Next base: position 8,602 of record JAUVHP010000033.1, on the reverse strand, counting down.
AATTGTTTAAAAATTATCTTATTATTTAGGAATTACATAGTTGCAAATTTTTCAATAATGAGTTATCTTACAATTAGAAATATATTTTTTTACGTATTCTTTTGAAACGCCTTTTATTCCAATTGTTTTTCCTATAGAAGGTTCAAATTTCCAAATCGTTAATTTATTTAAATTTTCTAAAGGATTATATTTATTTTTTTCTGGCAAATATAAAACAAGTTCATTTTCTTTAAAAACAGGAAGATTTGAGCCTGTCCAAAGTTTAGGAATCTCTTCAAGAATAACTCCCACTTTTAGTCCATTTTCTTTAGAATATTTAAGCATTTTTTCTACAGACATAAATTTATTTTAATTAAGTTGTTTATAAAAATTTATATCTTACAAAACAATCTCAAAATCACCAAGTTCTTTCTTAACCAACTCAAAAACTTTAGGATTAATCTTAATTGCTTGTTTTGTTTTTTGATTCTCAATTGCTTTTACCATTTCATTCATATCTGTTATTTCTATTTTGTCTCCAAGTTTCTTAATTATATTTCCTTGAATTAAAAAAGTTTTATCGTCGGCAGTTAATAATTCAGCCATTTCATTTTTACCAAACTTCAACATCATTTTTCCTTTTTCCATAAATGCCAAATCACATCTTTGCGAATACTCAATTAAATCATTGATTAAAATTGAAGCATTTTTTCTCGCCAAATCAACTTTATGCGAATTTGATTTTCCTTTCTTAAACTCTTTTCTTGCATTAACAACTTTTTCTAAAATTCTTAAAGAATTTCTAGAAAGTTTCCCTGTCTTAATTAATTTTTTTTCAAACTCTTCAATCAAAGCTGCCTGAGATTTTTTTCCTAAAATAGTTTTCAATAATTCAAAAACATCTTTGTAAATTTGTTCAATTGTTTTTTCCTGTGCTCGCTTTTCAATTTGTTCTCGCAACTCTCCAAGTCGTTTAATATAATCCTCTGTATCTTTAATCAATCTATCAACATTTGTCCCACTAACTTCTTTAACTTTTTCATGCTCATATCCCTTGTAATATTTAACAACAATTTCTTCTAAAATATCAATATATTTTTTTTCAAGCATTTTTTCTTTAGTCATAAAAACTCTTTTCATTTCTCCAACAACTTGTTTAGGGGTCGGAGGTGGCAAACCATAAAGCATTAACAAGGCCTGGCTAGGAGTTAAAACACTCCAATATAAATCACCAATAACAATTTCCAAAAGTGCTTTTTTAGCTCTCTTAATTGTGTTGTCGCCCATAGACATAAACATATCAATGGCTTCAGGCGAAGGTTTTAACTTACCCATTTTCAACAATGCTTTCCATGGCATAAAAGTTCCTCTATCATAAAGTGGAACACCATCTCTAATAAAAGTAAAAATTACAGGATTAGCATCTTTCACAGAATCCCAAAACTCTGTCAATAAATACGCCTGAACATTTAAAACATTTGTCTTTAAACCTGCCAAGGCTGTTGCCTCAGAAATATACTGAAAAATAATATTTCTCAATCTTTCTTTTAATTCCAAACGAGGCATTCTTTTAACGTCGGTATCATTAATTATAACAAACACATCAACATCAGAAGTTTTTGTTGTGTCACCACGAACTAAACTTCCAGCAATAACATAACTTACAACATATTTTTCAAACTTCTGCAAAACCAAAGATTTGTGAATTTCTGCAACCCGAAGCCCAGACAAAATTCCTTTATCATAAAGTGGAAACGACATTCCAATAGCATTAGTTAATTCAAATTTACTATCCATACAACCTTCCCAAATATCAATCGGCGTCTTAATCTGCAACCAAATTTTTTGCTTCAAGGACTCAATTTTCTCAACAAGAACTTGCTTAATTTTAGGAATTTCTTTTAATTTATCTTCTGGCACAATCATATAAAGGTGAATATGTTTTTCAACTTCTTTCGGAACCTCTTCTTCTTCAATAAAAACTGGAATTGATTGCGGTGGCAAAATTCCAATGGCCTGAACAAAAGGATATTTTTTTACAATAAAGGTCTTCAATTTCTCAACTTCTTTCTTGGTCTTTTCCATCTCTTTTTGAGCTTTACTTGAATTTTCAGGAATTACAGGTTTCTTTTCATCATATTTATTTTCAATATTCATTTCTGGAATAGAATTATTTTTGTTACTTTCTTCCATAGTGAAAATAGAAATTAACTACTTATAAAAGTTATGATGATAGCGGCTTTGCACAAAAAGTAATAAAAAATAAGGGGTTGCACAAAAAGTAATCTAGATTTTATACAAAGCCGCTCCTGCTAAGGAGATCTGGGTTTTTGAGAAACTTGTAATTAAAGATTTCTTTTCTTATAGTAATACCAAAAAGAGATGAAAAAAGTTATTATCCCTATTACTAATACATATGAAATTGACCTTACACTGAAAAGTAAAGCACTTGTGTCATGGAACAAAGAAAAATAATAGCTTGCTCCAATGAGTATTAATATTATAATTGACCCTGCATTTCTTAATGAATTACTTACTACTTCTGCATTTCTTTCATCATATCCATGAATGATTTTCTTATGTTTCCTAAAATACATTAACTCTTTCAAGAGAAAATATGTGAAATATAATCCTACAAGTAATCCTACATAAATGTTAAGAGTTATTGAATTAATTTTGAAAATATCCCAATTGATAGAATATGCTTTGGCTACTGCCCAAGAAAAACTTATGACTGTGAGCAAAAGAATAAATCCATAGAATACCGTTACTGATTTGTCGTATTTGTTTTTCATTTTGAACCTCCTTTTGATGGTATAAATAAATCCTCGACTTTGCACTTTAATATCTTACAGATATTCATTGCTAACAGTAATGAAGGATTGTATTCTCCTCTTTCAATATAAAGAATTGTTTGTCTTGACACATCTACTTTTTTGGCAAGCTCTTCTTGAGTTAAATTTTTCTTTGCTCTGAATTCTTTGATTTTGGTTTTCATGTGATGTTTTCCTTACTTATTGTTAGTTTTAACTAACAATTTGTTATGTTTAGTTAACATTAATCATTTATAAAACTTTTGTTTTGAATGGCTTTGCACAAAAAGTGATTTAGATTTTGTGCAAAGCCGAGGATAAAATTTCTCTAACCCAAAACTCATCTTCAGGATTTGTCACACCAATACATTTTTCAAAAGTTGGAAGAACTTTTATCTTTAAATTTTTTTGACTAATTAAATTAGTTAATTCTTCAGGTAAAAAGCATTCTATTTTTCTATTTTCTTTATGTTTCTCTTTAAATTCAAATAATGATTTTTTTAATGAATTAAAAATTTCTGGATTTAATACAAAAATATTCATACTACAATGAGAATCTTGTTTCAGACCTTTTTCTTCTAGATTTTCTTTAGTAATATCAAATGTTTCTACAATTGATTTTAAATTTCCCATGCAATCTGTTTTAAAAATTCCCCTATTTACAGAACCATTTTCAGGGAGAACTTCTCCAAGAGAATACCCTATTGTTGCACATTGATTTTTTTCTCTAAAATAATTCACAAGATTTTTGAAAATTCTTTCACCATAAATATCGTCGCCATTACAAACAACAAAAGAACAATCTAAAAATTTTTCTGCACAGCATAAAGCATCTAATGTTCCCCAAGGTCTATCTCGTGTTGATTCATCAAAATCTTGAAACGCGTATTCAATTGGAATTCCTTTATAACTTTCTCCAAACATTTCTATAAATCCTTGTTTGGTTTTCTTTCCAACAATAAAAATAATTTTACTAAAACCTGCTTTGATTGCCTGATTTAAAGAATACTCAATTAATGTTTCATTGTTAGGGCCTACACGTGCAAATTGTTTAATATTTCCGCCAAAACGATTTGACATTCCCGCAACCATATATACAAGTGCAATATTCATTAAATAAATTAAGAAAAAGGGATATAAATATTTTTATAGTTTTGAAAACTATTTGTTTTATGGAATATGGAGCCAATAAATATTTAGTAACAAATCAATTAGAAAGTTTGCACCTAAATTCTTTTTATAAAAAATTAGATGGAAATAGTTGGAAAAAATATAGCAATCTTGAGCAAGAATTATATTCTTTAGATTTAGGATTTCATGGAAGTTATAAGGATATGAATGGAAATTCTTGATAATAGAAAAACCTTAAAAATCCATAAATTATAAAGATTTATTAGGTCCTATAGTCCAACGGCTAAGACGACGCGTTTACACCGCGTAGACCGAGGTTCGATTCCTCGTAGGACCATTCTTTGAATCGAAGCCCTCTGGGGTTTGTGTTTCGAAATTTTTAATTTTGGAATGCAGTGAGCGATTTATCCATAAAATCACGAGATTATGTTTCGAAATTTTTAATTTTGGAATGCAGTGAGTGACTTGTTCACGACGCCGATTCCTCGTAGGACCATTTGATTTTTTAACAATCATAGAATTTTTCATTACATTGCAGAAACATTTATATAATCAGTTGATTATATAATCAATAAATACTATAAATAATAAAATGCAGTTACAACAAAAAACAAGGTCGCCAACACTTCAAACAGTTTTAATGGTAGATAATTTTATTCACGAGAATAGCGGAGAATTCAAAAAAACAAATTTATTTCATGCACTTCCTAAAAAAATGCTTTGGGGAACATTCCAAGTCATTATGGCATATTTAGAAGAAATAAATAGAATCGGATTTGACAGAGATGGATATGTTATTTATATTTGGGATCCAGAATTTTTTGAAAAATTTAAAAATATGAAAGAGTTGGAAATATGAAAATTAAGAAAGTTATATTTTTAGATATTGATTTGAAAAATAAGTTTAATGAACTATCAAATAAAGACCCGATTAAAAAAGCTTTGATGAGAGCAATTAATGATTTAAAGGAAAACCCTTTTGCTGGTCGCAGAGTAAAGAAAAAATTAGTTCCTAAAAAATTCAGAATTCATGATAGTTTAATGATTTATAATTTGCCTAGTGCTTGGAGAATGATTTATACAATTAAAGCTAAGAATGAATTAGAAATATTTTCTATTGTTCTTGATTGGATGAATCATAAAGATTACGAGGATATTTTTGGATTCTAAAATTTTAATTTTCTTAACAATCTTTATAATTTAAACATTTTTAAGGTTTATTATATGCGTGGTCCGGGAATCGAACCCGGCTCTCTTCGTTGGCAACGAAAAATTCTACCGATGAACCAACCACGCATAAAAAGAGATATACTCTTGATATTTAAATTTTCTTACCAGTAACCTTCAAAACAAATCAAAGATTTGTTTCTACCAAATTTTACTCATTAATCTGAAGTTTGTTCTTTACACAGAGAACATAGAACAAACTTTAAAAACATAAACCATTTTTAATTATAACATTCTAAATGGAAGTAAAATTGAAAATTTTTCATACATCCGAAAATAGAATGGAGATTATTTCGAATGGAAGATAAACAAATTACTTTAGTTCCTGAAAAAGGCGTTGTAAACATAGAAGTTTCAACAGAAATGAAAAAAGCATACCTTGATTATGCAATGAGTGTTATTGTTTCGCGTGCAATTCCTTCAATTGAAGACGGTCTAAAACCAGTTCAGCGAAGAATTCTTTATGCAATGCAGCAAATGGGATTAAAGCCAAACACCCAAACAAAAAAATCAGCAAGAGTAGTAGGAGATGTAATTGGTAAATACCATCCTCATGGAGACACTGCAATTTATGACGCAATGGTGCGAATGGCACAGGACTTTTCACTAAGATACCCTCTAGTTTTTGGACAAGGTAATTTCGGTTCAATCGACGGCGACCCACCAGCAGCTTATCGTTATACAGAAGCAAAACTAATGCAAATTTCTTCAGAATTACTTCAAGATATTGATAAAGAAACAGTAAAATTCAATCCTAATTTTGACAACTCTTTAAAAGAACCAGAACTGCTTCCAGGAAAATTACCAACTTTATTGTTAAACGGAGCAACAGGAATTGCAGTAGGAATGGCAACAAATATCCCTCCACATAATTTAACAGAAGTTACAGATGCAATAATTGCTTACACAAAAAACCCTGAAATTTCTTTAGATGAACTTTGCAAAATTATCACAGGACCAGATTTTCCAACAGGTGGAATGGTGCAAGGAGATATGAAAGAGTTGTATCAAACAGGAAGAGGAAGAATGATTATGCGTGGGAAATTAACAACAGAAACTTTCAAAAACAAAGAAGCAATTATCATAACAGAAATTCCTTATATGTTAAATAAATCTATTTTAGTAACACAAATCGCAAATTTAGTAAGGGATAAAAAAATAAAAGACATTTCAGATTTAAGAGATGAATCATCAAAGGGAAAAATAAGAATCGTCATTGAATTAAAAAAAGACGCAAGCTCCAAATTTGTTATAAACTCGTTATACAAATATACTCGGCTACAAGATAGTTTTAATGTAAATTTCTTAGCACTTGTTGGAAAACAACCAAAAATATTAGGATTAAAAGATGTCTTAGAAAATTATGTAAAATATAGAAAAAGTATTATAACAAAAAGGTCTAAATTTGAATTAAAAAAAGCACAAGAGCGACAAGAAATAGTTGAAGGTTTGCTAAAAGCATTAAAGCATATAGACGAGATAATTAAAATAATTCAAAAAAGCAAAACTCCTGCAGAAGATTTAAAAGAAAAATTCAAGTTCACAAAAAGACAAGTTGATGCAATTTTAGATACAAAATTAAGACAGCTTAGTTCTATGGAAAACGATAAATTAAAAAAAGAAGATGAAGAACTAAAAAAGAAAATTGCAGAATTAGAAATTGTCTTAGGAGATATTAAAGAGATTTTGAAAATAATTATTAAAGAAGTAACTGAATTAAAAAATAAATATGGTGACAAAAGAAGAACACAAGTCATACAAAGAATTTCAGAAATTTCAGAAAAAGATTTAGTTGAGAAAAAAGATGTCGTAGTAACAATTACTGAAAAAGGATATTGTAAAAGAATTGATGTTCAATCTTATAGGGAACAAAAACGAGGAGGAAAAGGAGTAATTGGAAGCAATTTATCAACAGGTGATTTTGTAAACCAATTAATCACTTGTTCAACACACGATTATTTAATGTTATTCACAACAAGAGGAAGAGTGCTTTGGCTAAAGTCCTACGATATTCCAGCAGCAGAAAAATATGGAAAAGGAAAAGCAATAATTAATTTATTAAATCTTAAAAATGAAAAAATAACTAATGTAATTTCAGTTAAAGAATTTGAAGACGATTTATTTATTGCAACAGAAAAAGGACATGTGAAAAAAATTTCACTAACACATTTTTCAAAACCACGGGCTTCAGGTGTTAAAGCAATAAATATTCCTACCGACGGTTCAGATAGTGTAATAGGAGTTAAAATCATTAAAAAACAAGGTCAAGAAATTCTTTTGGCAACAAAAAAAGGACAAGCAATTAGATTTAATAGTAAAAATGTGAGGTCAATGGGAAGGGCAAGTTATGGAGTTACAGGAATTAAATTAAAACCAAAAGATAAAGTAGTTAGTTTAGAAGTTTTAGATACACAAGCAGTTTTAACAATCTCAGAAAAAGGTTATGGTAAAAGAACAGCTGTTGAAAATTATAGAAAAACTGCACGAGCAGGAAAAGGTGTAATTAATTTAAAAATAAGTGAAAAAACAGGCGACGTTGTAACAACAGTTTCAGTAAATGATAAAGATAGTATAATAATTACAACTGCAAAAGGGATAGTAATAAGAACTTCTTTAGAAAATATTCGTGTAATGGGACGAGCAGCACAAGGTGTTCGAATTGTAAAACTTCAGCAAGGTGATTTAGTAACTGACTTAGTTAAAGTTCCAGAACACGACGAGGTTTTGGAATAAATGGGCTTGGAGGGAATTGAACCCCCTTCTTCGGCTCTGGAGGCCGACATACTACCGGTGTACTACAAACCCATAAATTGTAGTTTTATAAGAATTAATCAACTTTTAAGGTTTATCCCAACTTTTAATCTCTTTAATTTCATCATGAGAAATAGAACAGCCCTTAAACTGAACAGCATAAAGCAAAGCATCTAATACTTGCCCATTCTTAAGTCGCACAAGACCTTTTTTATACGCAACATAAATAAGTTCAGCAGACCGAATAATTTTACACTGTGCAAAACTATCTATTTTTCTTTTTTTCAAAACAATTTTTGTGTGCAATTTTTTTTCAAGCAATTCCCTAAGATTTTTAGGTTTTTCACAAAGCATTCTCATTGTCCTCTCATCAATTGCCATAACATTATGCACTCCTTGATTATTCAATATTCTACTCAACGCTAAACATGAGGCCTCACCAACATCAAGAATATGAATCTCTTTGCCATTTCCAACAAAAAGAGAATTCGCCTCATCTAATAATTTTTGTGTGATTTTTGATATATCAGATTCTTTCACACCAATAGATTGCGGAAGTTCCAAAACTTTTTCATCAAGAAGATTTTTTATTCTCAACGCCTCTAATTCAAATCTTTTTATTTTCAAAGGATTATCAATTGCTTCTTTTTTTACAGAATTAGTAATAATGAATTTACCATTGAAAATTTTTCTTAATTCTT